>CAIQJW010000019.1 GCA_903872255.1 uncultured delta proteobacterium
GATCTTACCCGGAGTCTCCTTGCCTTCGGCAGGAAGCAACCGGTTACCCTCGCACCCCTTGGTATCAATGACACGATAAAAACGACGAAGAAACTGCTTAAGAGGCTCCTCACCGAGGACATTGAACTTCACACCTCCCTTGCGGGAGATGATATGATCGTCATAGCCGACAGATCACAGATAGACCAGATCCTCTTCAACCTCGTCACCAACGCAAGGGACTCCATGCCGAAAGGGGGTAGACTCTCCATAGAAACCAAACCCTTCGAGATGGACGAAAAATTCAAAGAGCTTCACGGATACGGCAATCGCGGGAAATATGCGCTCCTGACAGTCTCTGATACCGGCTGCGGTATGGATGAATCAACAAGAGAAAAGATATTCGACCCCTTCTTCACCACGAAGGAGATCGGAAAGGGCACGGGACTCGGCCTCGCCACCGTCTACGGCATCGTGAAGCAACACAACGGGTACATCACCGTTGACAGCGAACCAGGCCATGGGACCACCTTCCGCATTTATCTCCCTGCGTCAGCGATGAGGAGCAACGAGGAGCGGCCCGCCGCACTTCCCATCGAAAGAGGCAATGAAACGGTCCTTATCGCCGAGGATGACGAAGGGGTAAGGCATTTCATACGGGAGGCGCTCCAGGAATACGGGTATAAGACCATCGAAGCCACAGACGGTGAAGATGCGATTGACAAATTCAACCGGCACCGCAACATAAACCTTGTGATCATCGACTCTATAATGCCGAGAAAAAATGGACGCGAGGTATATGAGGAGATACACGGGACAGACCCTGAAACCAGGGTACTCTTCACCAGCGGGTACACGAAGGACGTCATCCTCGACAAAGGGGTCGAGGATGGGGAATTCGACTTTATTCCTAAACCGTTGTCACTCAACAAGCTCCTTCAGAAAGTCCGGGAAGTGCTGGACAGGTAGCTGACGCATTACAGTGAATTCACCATCGATGCTTCGTATGATCTTTCCCCGAAAGATCTTTAAGTCGATCAGGCCTTTCCGTCCTTGTGGCTTTCAATAAACTCTTCGTATTCCGTAAGGAGGACGCTTCTGTACTCCCGGCGGATAACTTCAGAGTTCGAGATATAATTGCCCATCGCTTCTAATCCTGCAATGATCTCTTCAACCGTTTCCCTATCTGCCTTTTTGCCTACAGAGTGAAGCTCTGACATTATCTCGTGCAAATTGTTGACAGCAACCTGCGTTCCGTCAATAAACCTCAGCGTGCGCCGGCTAACTGTCGGCGCGTTGGGATCCACTCAAGTAACTCATCCTACGACCTGGAAAATAGACATATTCAATCTCCTTCTTTAGATTCCCTGGTCCGAACATCCATCATCGGCCTTTCTGTAAGATAACATCCTGCCTGAAAAAAAGGTGTATTATGAAACAACTATTGCCTGACTATTTCAAAAACCGTCACTTCAGGCGGGGTCAAAAAGCGTATGGGCGGCCCCCATGTGCCTGTACCTCTGTTGACATACAGTGCGGTATCATCATTGAGCGGATAAAGGCCGGCCACCATCGGAAATGACACCTGGGTAATGTACCTGAAAGGGTATACCTGTCCTCCGTGTGTATGGCCCGATAACTGAAGGTCGAAAAGTCCCAGCAATTTATTGTCAACTTCGGGGCGATGTTTGAGAAAGACCGTAAAGATATTCCGGGGGACGCCTTCGAGCAATTTCTTGTCTGTCACTGTACTTTGCATGCCCCAATGGCCCGCATCGTCCACACCGACGATATTAACCAGGTTCTTTACCGTAACAGACCTCTGGCGCAGTATTTCGAAACCGGCCTTTTGTGTAAAATCCTCGGAAATCTTCACGCCTGCGTGAAATTCGTGGTTCCCCATGATGGCATATTTCCCGTAGCGCGGCTGAACCTCCTTGAGTATGTCCGAAAGACCATTCAGGGTATTGATCTGGCCGTCCACAAGGTCGCCTGTCGATACTACTATGTCGGGCTTGATATCCTTTATGATCTCAACCACCCGCCTTAACCGCACGTCCTTGTTAATGAGCCCGAGATGCACGTCGGAGATTTGTACTATGGTCAACTTGTTAATGCCGGGAGGAAGCTTCGATGTCTCGATACCGATCCGCTCCATACGGATAGTCCGCGCTTCATGATAACCATACACGGTTATCGCAATTGACGCTACTGCCGATACGAGAAAAAAAACAAGGCCTGAATGGATCGTGTGCGGCAGATTGATCTTGGCTATGGAAGAAAAAATTATAATGCATAGCCGGCTGATATCGATGCTCACAGAGATGACAAAAAAGATAAAGATCGTCGACATCCAGATATACCCGCCGTACGCAAGGACACGAGCGATCCCTTCGTGTCCGCTATGTTCGAACGTGCGAACCAGAAGCGGCATAAAAAGGCATAGCAGGAAGACAAATGCAAGTATGCTCCCCGTTATAAGACTGAACTTAAAGGCGTTCCGGGCCTTAATAAATACATATGCGTGCAATACCGCATAGAGACTAAAGAATATGATGAAAAACATGCTCATGAGCTTTCCTTATTCCTAACGCCTTACGCCATTTATATTCCTGCCGCGCGGGCGATGCCGTATGCTGCCATTCCCATGAGATACGAAAGGACGAGCATGAAAACAACGGAACCGCCCGTTTAGAAGAAGACGGGCAGCAAGGTCCAGGGCCGTCACCCGGATGATAAGCATATTTCAATTGCGGATTTGCCTATTGTTAAGAGTTAATGAGCCGATAGATTTCTCGCCGCTTCGTAAACGTCCTGCAGGGCCGCGGGATGGTTCCTGATGCCTGCCTGATTGTCTATTCCCAGGTAAGCCAGGGTCTTGTGCTCTTCAACGCTGATGCTCCTGAAAAACGCAGTCGCAGTCGCCGCTGAACAATCTGCCCCGATCTGCCTTTTCATTCCCCCCACCAGTATAAGCAGCCCTTTTCTGTGGACCTTTCCCTCGATGGGCATATTGTGAATGTATTTTTCACACCAGAATGGCTGGCACCGGTCGATCATGATCTTCGCCTGGGCGGACAGGCCGCTGAAATATATCGGGGAGGCCAGTATGACCCGGTCGGCCTTTCTGACAGCCGGATATATCTGCTGCATTTTATCTTTGATGACGCATACACGGGTTTCGGTGCACCCGCCGCAATTCTGGCACGGCTTGATATCCATGTCGTTCAGCCTGAAATAATCGACCCGGTTTAGCTGCCGGTCGATGCCTTTTAAGGCCGATTGAACGAGAAGGTCAGTGTTGCCGCCAATTTTGGGACTTCCATTGAACACGAGAATTCTCACAATATCCCCCAAGCAAGATAATGCCGGGAAAGCTAGGGAACGCCTTCCCGGCTCATAATCAGTATTTTATATCTAGCCCACCTTATAGAAGGCCATCTTCTTTGCCTTGCATACAGGACATTCATCAGGAGGCTCGGCTCCTTCGACCGTATTGCCGCATACCTTGCATACCCAATAATCGGCCTCTTCGTTCTTCCCGATATCATTGAGAGCCTTCTGGTACAGCTCCGCATGCACTTTTTCGACATCGTTTGCATACTGAAAGGTCCTGAGCGCGCCGTTATTCCCGGCTGCTTTTGCCTCGTCTATCATTGCCGGGTACATTGATTTGAACTCATGCGTTTCCCCGTCGATCGCCTCTTCCAGGTTTTCTTTCGTACCCCTGATCCCTTTCAGTTCCCTCAGGTGATTATGGGCATGAATGGTCTCCGCCTCTGCGGCAGCCCTGAATAGCTTCGCAACCTGTTTGAAGCCCTCGGCATCCGCCTTTGCGGCGAACGCAAGATATTTCCTGTTGGCCTGTGACTCGCCCGCAAATGCTTCCTGAAGGTTTTCTTCTGTTTTTGACATAAATCCTCCCTTTTTGAATTCTCCCGGACCCTCTTAAATGTTTTCGAATTTCGCGTGATATTCTTTCAGCCTCTTCGCGAAATTCTGACCGAATTCGTAGCATTTATCCCTGTCTTCGCTCGATGGCTTATAAAGGACCTGCAACCCGGGCTCAAACACTTCGAGTCCCATCTGTGCGAATCCGGCATAGGCACCCTTAACGGCGCCTCCGCCCCAGCCGTAGCTGCCGAACCCTCCTATCATCCTGTCTTTCGGCCTTAAGCCGGCAAGGTGGTAGAGAAATTCCGCGACCGACGGGAACATGACGTTATTAATGGTCGGCGTGCCAATGAGACAGCCGCGCGATCTCCAGAATTCCTTTATCGCGACACTCATCGGGGATGCCCTGAGTTTTATGATCTTGCACGGAACGCCTTCATCCTTTATGCCGTTCATGATGGGATCGCACATCAGTTCGGTCGAGTGCCACATTGTATCATAGATGATGACGGCGCTGAGATCAGCTTTGCCTTTGGCAAGTTCCAGGTACCTGTTAAGGATATACCCCGGGTCTTTTCGCCATATGATGCCGTGGTCCGGCGCTATCATGTCGATCTCGAGGCCGAGTTTGACAACCTCTTCGATCTTTCCCTGTATCAGCTTTCCGAAAGGCATCAGGATGTTTGCGTAGTAATCGACGATCGCGTCATCGAGTTCGAACCGGGAATGACAGGAAAAGAACTCATCGTCGAACCTGGCCGCTGATGCCATATGCTGGCCGAAAGCATCCTGCGATATGAGAAGCTTTGCCTCTTTTATGTATGTCACCATGGAATCAGGCCAGTGAAGCATGGGGGTTTCAAGAAAGGTAAGGGTATATTTCCCGGTATTCAGGGTATCCCCGCTTTTTACGACCTTGAATTTCCAGCCCGATGTGTCGAAATGCCGGTCAAGGCCCTTTTTCCCGCGGTCTGTAATATATATCGTTGCATCGGGCGCATACTCCATGACCGTGGCTATGCTGCTTGCATGGTCAGGTTCGATATGGTTGATGACTATATTCTTGATCTTTTTCGGATCAACAAGACGTTTGATGTTCTCGACTGCTACCCTATCAAAATCATGTTTGACTGTATCGAGGAGAGTTACCTGCTCATCCATGATAAGGTAATTATTATAGGTAGTGCCATTCGGCGTGATATAGCCGTGAAAGTCCCGTACGGCCCAATCAATCACTCCAACCCAGTAAATATCAGGTTTGATCTCTATCGGTTTCATTTACCCTCCTTAGTGTGTGCTTTGTGTGCCAAAGCCATCCGGCGATTTTTAAAAGAAATGCAGCACAAAAAGCAATGGTCAAAAAAACGGGCAAAACCTGCGGAAAGTTTCACCCGTTTATGATTGTCCTGACGTGTGTCAGGAAGCCTTACCCCTTAAGGCCTCCCAACCCTTTAAGATCTGTAAACCCATGTAAAGCTGGAAATCTTCATCTTCCAGATTCTTGATCGAAAAATCCTCCGGCCTTTTTACGACAGGGTTTTTGTCCGTCTTCTTCTCAAGGTCTTTTTCGGTAAGCGGGGCCATCTTTTCCCGGGATTTTACAAAATTGCTCTCAACCGTAATATCCGGGACGATCCCTTCTGACTGGATCGACCTGCCCTTGGGCGTATAATACTTCGCAGTCGTAAGCCTCACCGCCGAGCCGTCACCAAGCGGGAATATCGTCTGCACCGAACCTTTTCCGAAGCTTTTTGTACCCACGATGACAGCACGCTTATAATCCTGCAATGCCCCGGCAACGATCTCTGAGGCGCTTGCGCTGCCTTCATTAACCAGGACCACCATCGGGCCGGCATATTTGACGCCTTTCTTCTGCGCATAAAATTTCACCTTGTTTTCTTCGGAATTGCGCTTTCCGGCCCTTCCCTCGATGGACACGATAAGGCCTTCAGGGATGAATCTGTCTGATACCTCTACGGCCTGTTCGAGAAGTCCACCCGGATCATTTCTGAGATCGAGGACCAACCCTTTAAGCGGCTTGCCCTTATTGGACTTTTCAAGCTCTTTCAACGCATTGTCGAGGTCCTTTGATGTCTTTTCCTGGAATTGTGCCAGCCTAATATATCCGTATTCATCGGAAATCATTCTATATTTGATGCTTTTGACCGTTATGGTATCGCGGACGACCGTATATTCCTTCAGGCCCTGGGTCCCTTCTCTCGCAACCGTAAGCGTGACTGCCTTGCCCTTCGGCCCCCTGATGAGCTTTACGACATCCATCAGGCCCATATTCTTCGTGTTTTTACCGTCTATCTTGACGATGTGATCACCCGACTTCATACCGGCTTTAAAGGCCGGTGTATCCTCTATCGGCGTGATGACTATCGGGAAGCCGTCCTTGATCGTTATTTCGATGCCTATCCCGCCAAATTCCCCTTTTGTATCGGTCTGCATTTCCTTATACATATCCGGTGGAAGAAATGACGAATGCGGGTCCAGGGACTCCAGTATACCCTTGATAGCGGCATACACAATGTCCTTGTCCTTGACCTCTTCGACATAATTGCGCTTAACAAGGTCAATAACATCGGAAAAAGTCCTCAGGTATTCATATATCTCCTTATTCTCCCCCCCTTGCGCGGTTTTTTTACCCTGGGCACCGATCATGATCCCAAGTAAAAAGACCGACACAAAAAAGAGGCTCAAGAAGACTTTGGTTTTTTTGCTCATGCGACCTCCGTAGTAATGATGATGATACTACAATAATGATGAAGTTTCAACCATCTGACGATACATAGCCACGGTTTGCTTCACGCCCTATCTGACCGGGCTCTTCGGAAAAACGTGTTGCAATACGACAACCCCTTATTATAATATTGTCAAAGATAAGAGGGGTGATTGTATGCCAATATATATTCTCGTCAGCAAGTTGACCAATGAAGGGCGCAAAACGATCAAAAACCATCCTGAACGGATCAGAGAGGTCGATCAGGAGATTGAAAAGATGGGTGCAAAGGTCATTGCCCAGTATGCAACGCTGGGTAAATACGATTTTATAAACATTCTCGAGGCTCCCGACAACGAAACGATAGCCCGGGTTTCAACAGAGCTCGGTTCCCGCGGTACCGTCGAGATCACAACATTGTCCGCCATACCCATATTTGAATTCGTGAAGAAGATGGGTTGATCAAAAACGCCAATAATAAAAAAGCCCGGATAACAGGCAAAGTTATCCGGGCTTTTTTATTCTCTGATATGGGATGAACTTTCTTTATCCCATGAAATTTCTGAAAATGTCTCTTGCTATAACGATCCGCTGCACCTGATTCGTCCCCTCATATATCTGGGTCGCCTTTGCGTCACGCATCATTCTTTCCACCGGGTACTCTTTCGTGTAGCCATATCCGCCCAGGATCTGGACCGCATCCGTCGTCACCTTCATTGCCACGTCGGCCGAGTAGACCTTCGCCATGGCCGAAAGTTTGTCGACGCCGATAGCGCTCATCTTGTCCCTCTCATATACCTTCATGTCGAGAAGATTGGCGGCATCATACACAAGCGCCCGCGCAGCCTCCACACCTGTGGCCATATCGGCCACCATGAACTGGATGCCTTCAAAATCGGCGAGCTTCTGTCCGAACTGGACCCTTTTCCAGGCGTATTCCACAGCGAAATCAAGGGCTCCCTGCGCTATACCGACAGCCTGCGCACCGACAGCCGGCCTCGAGAGATTGAGAGTGGACATCGCGATATCCCATCCCTGCCCTTCTTCGCCAAGGAGGTTATCTTTCTCCAGCCGGACATTGTCAAAGATGATCTCGGTAATATCGGAGCCGATCATGCCCATCTTATCTTCGCTTTTACCGATAATGACGCCTGGATAATCCCTCTCGACATAAAAAGCAGATATGCCCTGGGTCCTCTTTGCCGGGTTTGTTGCCGCAAAGACCGCATAGAACTGGGCATTTGCCCCGTTGGTTATCATCGATTTCTTGCCGTTCAGGTAATAATGGTCGCCTTCTTTTACGGCCGTCGTTCTCATATGGGACGCATCCGAACCCGCCTCGGGCTCGGTTAAGGCAAAAGCGACGATATACATCTTATCAGGCTCGCATATCTTGCTGTAGATGTACTCCTTCTGGGCATCATTTGCCGCTACCATTATGGGCATTATGCCGACATTATGCGCAAGAGGAATAAGGGATGCTGCGCCGGATACTTTTGCCAGTTCCTCGATCACGAGGCAAAGGGACGTGATGTCGCCGTCGAGGCCGCCGAACTTCTCGGGAAGCATAAGGTACAGAAAGCCATGCTTCTTGTAAATGTCTACGAGGTCCCAGGGAAATGCGCCTGTCTGATCTATCTCTTTTGCCCTTGGGGCAACTTTTTCCTTGGCTAATTTCTCAGCAATTTTTTGTATCATGCCGTGCTTATCCGAAAGATTCAGCATCCGTAAAACCTCCTTACAGGTTGACAAAAGTGTTCTACTTCTAACATAATTTCCTTATAAAGTGAATAGAAAAGGAGCCCTTATGAGCAAGGTATACTTCACAGATCTGCGTACAACACCGAATCGCAATCTTCTCGACAAAGTTGTCGACCTCATGAACAGATCAAAGATCGACACAAAGATCAGGAAGAACGATCTCGTCGGAGTGAAACTTCATTTCGGTGAGGCCGGCAATACCACCTACATAAGACCGATCTTCCTGCGCAGCATCGTAAGAAGACTGAAGGAAGCGGGAGGCAAACCTTTCCTTACCGATACGAACACGCTCTACACAGGCTCCCGGAGCGATACGGTGAACCATCTCACGACAGCGATACAGAACGGCTTCGACTATTCATGCATCGAATGCCCGTTGATCATAGCAGACGGCCTGCGCGGCGCAAGCGGCACGAAGGTTGCTGTCGAGGGGGAGATCCTCAAGGAAGTCCACATCGCAAAGGAGATAGCCGATGCCGATGCGATCGTGGTTGTTACACACTTCAAGGCCCATGAGTTGTCAGGGTTCGGAGGGGCCCTCAAGAATATCGGTATGGGCTGCGCAACACGCGAAGGGAAACTTGTTCAGCACTCCACAGTCGCCCCGAAGGTAAATCCGGAAAATTGTAAAGGGTGTAAATTGTGCCAGGGATACTGCCCGTCAGGCGCTATATCGGTCGAGTCAAAAAAGGCTTCCATCGCCGGGAAGAAATGCATCGGCTGCGGTGAGTGTATCCTTATCTGCCCGTCCCATGCCATAGAGATTGAGTGGAACGAACACCCCGACAATTTTCAGAAGAAGATGATGGAATATGCAGCCGGTGCACTGAGAAATAAACAGAAGAAGTCGCTTTTTATCAATTTTGTCGTACAGGTGAGCCCTGCCTGCGACTGTTATCCGCACAGCGATGCCCCTATCGTCCGCGATATCGGTATCCTTGCGTCCGACGACCCGGTCGCTATCGATCAGGCATCATGCGACATGGTCAACAACGAGGTGTCCCTGCCCGGAACCGCCATAAAGAATGTATCGATACAGGGAGAAGATAAATGGCGCGCCCTCTATCCGCGCATTGATTGGAGCGTTCAGCTCACCCACGCCGAAAAGCTGGGGCTCGGATCGAGGAAATATACGCTTCAAAAAATTTAGACCGTAAAGCGTGAGACGTTAGGTGTTAGGTGTAATTGCAGCCTTGTCTTTATCGCCTTACGCCTTACGCCTTACGTTTTTTAAATCCACTTCTTCCTTCTAAAGAATACCATCATGATTATGACCACGGAAGCCATGAGACCGAGGCAGAAATAATAGCCGTAGTACCAGTCTTTCTCCGGCAGGTGTTCGAAATTCATCCCGTAGACGCCGGCTATGAATGTAAGGGGCATGAATATGGTCGATATAATGGTGAGTACCTTCATGACCTCGTTGAGGCGATTGCTTATACTTGAAAGATAGATATCGAGCATCCCGGACAGCATTTCGCGCGATGTCTCTATGCCATCGATGACGCGCATGGAATGGTCCGCGATATCCCTGAAGAATATCATCAACGAAGGTGCGATAAGGTCGGTATCGTTCCTTTCAATGGTCAATAACACATCCCTGAGAGGCGATATCGATTTCCTCAAGAAAATAAAATCCCTCTTTCTTTTCTGGATATCGATCAAAGTCTCTGTTCGTACACCCGTAATCACCCTGCCTTCGAGATCTTCAAGTATTTCACTTCCTTTATCGATAATAGCAAAATAATCATCCACGATAATGTCGACAAGGGTATAGAGCAGGTAATCCGGCCCGTTTCTGCGGATCCGCGACTTATCAATCTGAAGCCTTTCCACCGCCGGAAGGAACACGTCGCTCGGCCGTTCCAGAAATGTTATGAGATAGCTCCTGCCAAGCACAAAGCTTATCTGGTCGGCCTCGGGCGCCCTTGTATCTATATTTATCAGGATCATCTTCAGGACCAGGAAAAGATGGTCTTCGTAATCATCCATCTTGGGCCTCTGATCCGTATTCATAATATCTTCAAGAAGAAGAGGATGCAGATCGAAATGGGAACCGAAGGCCTCTACCGTCTTCGCGTCGCTGACGGCATCGACATTGACCCAGGTGGTCATTGACGGATCCATGAAGGAAAAACACTCTTCGACGCTCGACGTTTCCCTGATCCTGAAACTATCTTCATTATAATTGACGACGGTGAACGCGGCCTTCTCGGCGGCGTGGCGGCCGAGATGAACCAGCGTCCCCGGGGGAAGTCCCGCCTTGGAAGAGCGTCGTGTATGCGTTACGGGCATTAAGACACGTTAACAAAAGGCAGGCGGCATGTCAAAGTTAAAAAAATTCCCGGTTCCAGGATCCAAAGTTCCACGTTCCAGGGAAAAAATACAATCCGGACATGGTCATATCCTGGAACACGGACCATGGAACGCTGAACCGTCTTCATACTACAGGCAGAAGGTTTTATTTCACCTTACGACTTACGACCTGAATTGGTACAAAAAGCACTTTATCCGCCCATTATAGAGTTTGCGGTTGGAATCGGCATGTTTTCCATAGTATCTCTCGAAATCCTCAAATCCGGTGAATACGAAAATAGACCAGCCGGAAACACTATCGAACATTTCCCGCATCTTTTTCACCAGTTCGCCTGTGGATCTTTTATCGCCCGACCTCTCGCCATACGGCGGATTACAGACAACAATGCCCCTGTCCGAAGTAAACGCAAGGTCTACGAGGTCGCGCTGCGCGAATTTAATGGAAGACAAGACGCCGGCATGCCGCGCATTGCGGCGCGCCTTTACGATCACGCTCTCATCAATATCCGATGCGCTAATATTTAATTGCACTTTGTTTTCTTTTTCACGGGCGTCCCGCCGGACATCTTCCCATACATGCGGGTCAATGAATCCCCATTTTTCGGAAGTAAATTCGCGGTTGATACCGGGGGCAATATTTTTGCCCATCAATGCAGCTTCAATAGCGATAGTCCCCGAACCACAAAACGGATCGATCAACGCAATATCCGGCTTCCACCGGCTAAGGTAAACAATTCCCGCAGCGAGTGTCTCTTTGAGCGCAGCCTGCCCGGTACCTGTCCTGTATCCGCGTTTATGGAGGCCCGGCCCGGTCGTGTCCATATAAACCGACATAACATCATCCTGCAGCACGAAATCAACCGGAAACTCAGGGCCGGTTTCCGGAAACTCATCGAGGCTATATTTTTTTTTCATTGATTCAATAATGGCCTTTTTCACGACAGATTGGCAGGCCGGAACACTCGTCAGTCTGGATTTTACCGACCTGCCGGTCACATGGACGGCCCCGGTGGGCGGGACTAAAGCACCCCACGGAATAGTCTGGATACCATCGAACAATTCGTCAAAATCGGATGCGTGAAACGTGCCCATTTTCAGAAGGACGCGGTCGGCGCACCTCAGCCAGATATTCACCCGTGCAATGTCCATATCCGAGCCGGAAAATGAAACCCGGCCATTTTCAACTGAGGCCTTTTCGTACCCGAGGGCTTTAAGCTCCCTCGCAACCACAGATTCCAGGCCAAATGCCGCCGTCGCAACCAATGTATATTCAGTCATGATAGGTGTCTTTCCTCACTAAGCAAAATATTCTCCCGGAACCTGGAACCGTTTCTTAGTACTTCACTCGTCTCAAAAATAACCCCCGGGGCGGCGCTGTCGGGCCGGCACGGTCCCGGTCATGTGCATCGATAACCGCCTGGAAATCATCTATCGTCATCTTCCCCGATCCGACAAGAACGAGAGTGCCAACAATATTTCTGACCATGTAGCGCAAAAAACCGGTAGCCTCGATAATGATATAAACAAAAGGTCCCCTCTTCTTCACCCGCGCTCTCAGCACTTCGCGTTCACAGCTTCGATAGGGCTCGTTCTTTTTCTTGAACGATGAAAAATCACGTGTGCCCACTATTGCCCCGATAGCCCTGTTCATCAAAGCACAATCGATGGAAAAAGGATAGTGCCATGAATACCGGACCCAGAACGGCGAAAAACGGGGCGCGTTATAGATGGCGTAGATATAGGTTTTGCTCCTTGCGCTATGCCGGGCATGGAAAGAGGGTTCCTGCTCCCGTGCGGATCTTACCCGTATATCCTCAGGCAGCACGCTGTTCAATCCGCGTTCGATATTTACAAGGGGAATGGTCTTGCCCGTGAAGAAATTGATTACCTGCCCGAACGCATGAACGCCGGCATCGGTCCGTCCCGCACTGTAGATCTTGACCGGGTGATCGACGATCCTCTCGACCGCGCGCCTCACGATCTCTTCTATCGTCGTGCCGTTAGACTGACATTGCCATCCGTGATAGTTCGTTCCTTCGTACTCGATAACCAGGGAAATATTTCTCGTACCATCTGATCGCATATGTCGTCAATGCCTGTTGGTAATGAACGCGATGCGGTTAAGACCGGACCTACCTTGGTCTCTCCGTGTCCGGTTTCTTCACCTTTTCTGCGGGTTTGCCGGGAGCCGGCGGCTTCACATCTTTCTTCGGCACATCGGTCTTCACCGGAGCCGGCTGAACCTGCGGCGCGGGGACCGCCCTGGCTTTATCTTTTTCTTCAAGTTTCCTGTAAAGCTCATCCACTTCTTTCTTTAAAGCGATATTTTCGGCTTTGAGGAAGCTGTTCTCTTCCTTTACGACCCGCAATTCCTCTTTGAGGCTTTTGGCTTCCTTGCCGCATGCCGGGAAGAGTAGCGCGATTGCCAGGATAACTGTAATTGCAGACAGGTGCTTCATTGTCACTATTTTCCCCAAAGCATTTACCATTGTCAACTTGTTTATTCTTGCATCAACAAATTTTCCGCATCTTCACCCGTCTTGCGAGACTCGCTGAATTCCCTGTCATCGCAGATCCTTCCGGGCTTTTCAACAATGAATGTACAAAAGCATAAAAAGTGCCTGTATTCATGGATTTAGGGCTGAAAATATGTTAGATTAAAGCAAAAATTACACGATCAATCCGGAGGATTTGAATGCTGTCAAATATTGTAACCATTCCCATAGAAGAGGAAATGAAACGGTCATACCTTGACTATGCGATGAGCACTATTATAGGCCGGGCGTTACCTGACATTCGGGATGGATTGAAGCCGGTCCATCGAAGGATCCTGTACGCTATGTACGAAGCTAACAATACCCATGATAAACCATACAAGAAGTCCGCCAGGGTGGTCGGTGATGTCATGGGTAAATTTCATCCCCACGGCGATCAAGCCATATATGATGCAATAGCCAGGATGGTACAGGATTTTTCACTGCGGTACCCGCTGGTCGATGGCCAGGGGAACTTCGGCTCGGTCGATGGGGATTCCCCGGCGGCAATGAGGTACACTGAAGTACGCCTGTCCCGCATTGCAGAAGAGATACTGAAAGATATAGAAAAGGACACGGTAGCGTTCCGACCCAATTACGATGACTCTCTCGTCGAGCCCGTTGTTGTACCTTCCCGGCTGCCGAACCTTCTCATAAACGGTTCGTCCGGGATTGCCGTCGGAATGGCCACCAATATCCCGCCGCATAATACGATGGAAGTCATAAACGGGCTCATTGCTTTTATTGAAAACAGTGACATATCTTTCACCGAACTTATGGAGATCATTCCCGGTCCGGATTTTCCAACGCAGGGGATCATCTACGGCAGGCAGGGGATCATCGAGGCGTATACTTCCGGCCGGGGCCATATCTTGCTTCGGGCAAAGGCCGATATTGAAACCCGAAAGAAAGATGGACGAGAATCCATCGTTGTTACCGAAATACCCTACCAGGTAAACAAGGCACGGCTCGTCGAGAATATTGTTGACCTGGTAAATACCAAAAGGGTCGAAGGCATATCGAACGTTAAAGACGAGTCGAGCAGGGAAGGAATGCGTGTTGTGATCGAGCTCAAGAAGGGTGAAATAGCCATCCCTATCCTCAATAAACTCTTTAAGCATACCCAACTGCAAACGACGTTCGGCATAATTTTCCTGACAATTGTCAACAACGAGCCGAAGATGCTCAATCTGAAAGAGATGCTTCACGAATTTGTCGAGTTCCGGAAAGAGATCGTGACCAAAAGGTCCACTTTCGAACTCAATAAGGCACTCGACCGGCTTCATCTGCTGGAGGGCTTGAAGATCGCCCTTGATAATATCGACGAGGTTATAAACATTATACGCGGGGCGGCAAATACGGCCGAAGCACGCGAGGCCCTGATCGCGCGTTTCTCTTTTTCTGAAAAACAGGCAACAAGCATCCTTGAGATGCGCCTTCAGAGATTGACCTCCATGGAACGCACGAAGATCCTCGATGATCATAAATCCACTTCGGACGATATAGACCGCCTGAGGCTTTTGCTTGCAAATGAGACAATACTCATCGATGTGGTGAAGAAAGAGCTCATTGAGATCCGCGACAAATACGGCGATAAACGCTTGACTGAGATCGTTGACTATTTTCCCGAGATAACGCTTGAAGACATGATCAAGGAAGAAGAGGTCGTGGTCACAATAACGAACAAAGGATACATCAAGCGGACATCTCTCGATCAATACAGGAACCAGGGCAGAGGCGGCAAAGGACGGACGGGCATCGTGGTCCGGGAAGAGGATTTTGTCGAC
>CAIQJW010000020.1 GCA_903872255.1 uncultured delta proteobacterium
AAAGGATACGATGAACAAAGCGGGGATCGTTGCAAGAATAGCCGAAGAAGCTACGATACCAAAATCAACGGCAGCAAAGGCATTTGAGGCTATCTTCAGCAACATCGCCCAAGCCATCAAGCCGGCTGAAAAAGCCAAAAGAAGATAGCTAGAAACATGTACAGACGAGGCGGGCCTTTCGGGGCCCGCCTTTTTAATCGGTATCAACCGGTTTTCTCGTCTTTAATGATCTTTTGTCAGACTGTTACGATTCCGCCATTGATAAGGCTGCCCGGCGGGAATATCTTCAATTCACTGCCTGTTGCTGTGAGCAATTCGCCAGGCCGACACCCGAGGAGAGCTGCCGCGAGGGTGAGCCCGGATGTAGTAGCCCCCGACACCCCATGAAGAATGCTTGCACCACAGAGGCAAAGACCGTTGATCTCCGAAAATTGTTTAAAACTGAACGGCCCGATCTGCCGGAGCGACTTCTCGGTCCCGTAACAACCTCCTCGGGTGGAACGCACGAAGTGATCGTTGGTAAGGGGGGTTCCCAGTTCGTAGAAGAGTACATGCTTGCTGATCCCCGGGATGATAAGCTCCAATGATCTCAGCATTGCCGCTGTAAGTTTTTCCTTTAAAGCCGCGTATCCTTTCGGCCGCCTCCCCGACGTGGAGCCTGCATAGGCGCTGAAAGCCTCATAAGCGATGAAGCGGACGGCTTCAATGGTATGGTGGCCGCTTTTGAAGCTGCTCGGATCCTTGATGCTGGTAATTCCAAAGAAAATACCCGGGGATTGATCATTTACCGTGTCAGGGTCCTCGGAGCGGGTAAAGAGCAATTCAAGATCACGGTCGGGAACGTACCAGTAGTTGCCTGAATCCATACCCATGGATGTAAGGTCAAGGTCGGTGGCCAGAAAAAGGGTCAGTGCCGCACTAGAGTAACGTGTGCGGTCAAGTTTTCGCCGAAGCCTTGAACTTAAGTGTTCCCGGCCCACGAGACGATCGTAGGTGATATGCGGGGTTGCGTTGGAGATCACCCGGTTGGCGCGAAGTTCCGTACCTGAGGCGAGGCGAACACCGATCGCCGATGGCCTCGCTCCCTTCTTTTCGATGAGTATTTTTTCAATCTCCGCAGATAGCCGTATATCCCCGCCTTCTCTGCGAAGGCCCGCGATCAGGGCATTAGGGATGGTTCCTGCACCCCCCGAGGGGTAACAGGCGCCGTCCATATAATGTCCCGCCACCGGTGCGTGCATGACAAAGGGGATCCGGGAAGGAGGCAGTCCATGGTCACCGCATTGGATGGAAAAGAGTGCCCGCAATAGCGGGTCGGATATCCTGTCACGGAGGATCCGGTCAAGACTGTAGAGCCCGTAACGGCCCATATTCCAGGTCCGGAAAGGGACGGTCACAAAATCGATGAAGCTTTTTGTCTCAGGGATACACGCCATTTCCCTGCAGACCGTGTCGAGGAGCCCCAGATAGTCTTTGATTCCCCTCGCCTCACCCGGGAACCTAGTCGTAAAGCCCTCGACCATGGCATCCCTGCCGGCGGGAAGGTCGAAAACCTCGTCGCCGATGCGAATGTGTTCAAATCCTGAGGGGTTCATCTCAAAGAAGGCAAGGTCATCGGCGACGCCGAGCCCTTCGTAGATTCTCCTCAGCGATCCTTTCGGACCGAGCTGTCCGATGTAATGGACACCCGGACTGAATCGGTACCCCCCGCGGTAAAAGCTGTGGCACAACCCTCCCGGATGGGCATGCTGTTCCAGGACCAGCACCCGTTCCCCTGCCCTGGCGAGCGCCAGGGCCGCCGTAAGGCCCCCGGCACCGGACCCGATGACTATCGTATCCGCATCGAGCATGTTACCCCCCAAGGCCTTTTCAACTTTTTCATTCTGTCCGTCCGTCGTCTACCATATGTTCTTCAATATTGGCCCGCTTTCAAGCTGTAAGTTACACCATATCATAGAACAGAAGCGATACGCATCTCCTGAAAGATAGCCCCGGGCACTTTTTAAGGTGCCAGAAGAAATATTTTCGTGTAAATTATTATGGATACTTTCTTCTGCAATGGCTTTTGCCCTACATGAAAGCATGGTGATTATCGGTGCGAAGATTACAGTTGTTTGAGATAAGCGACCACAGGTGGTGCCCGGAGTCTGTTCGTGCGATCGTCACCGACTATCTGCAGTTTGGCGTAAAGAAGTGGAAAATGGACGCGGCCATCGCTTCCCTCCTCAGGCGGGCGCTTCGGCAAGCCGGTCAGCATCAGGTGATCGACCTGTGTTCTGGAAGCGGAGGGCCATGGCTTCACATGATCCGGGACGTCGAAGATGAAGGGTTTCCCGTCAAGGTGCTTCTCACGGACAAGTACCCCAACACGCAGGCATTCGAAAGCGCGCGTGCTGTTTTTGGCGGTCTCTTCGATATCTGTCCGGAGCCTGTCGACGCCACGCATGTGCCGGAGAGTCTCCGTGGTTTCCGGACCATTTTCTCGGCATTTCACCATTTTCACCCGCCCGTCGCCGGCGCCATCCTTCAGGATGCCGTGAACTGTCAGCAGGGCGTCGCGATATTTGAGGTAACACAGAGGACGCCCTGGGCGGTGTTCAATTTCTTTTTGACTTCTCTTCTCGTGCCTTTTTGTGTCCCCTTTATGCGTCCTTTTCGGTGGTCAAGGCTGGTATGGACATATCTTGTCCCTGTCGCTTCGGCGGTTATCCTCTTTGATTCCGTTGTATCCTGTCTTCGCACCTATTCCGCTGACGAACTTAAGGAGCTGGCGACGGGTACAGGCGCAAAGGGGTACACATGGGAGGCCGGGGAGGTAAAGCTCGCACACGCACCGGTACCGATCACATATTTACTGGGATACCCCGGCTAGATCTTATGCGGCTTTAAGGCAAGCCGCATAAAAAAAGGGATAAGGCTTACCCGCCCTATCCCCGCAGTTTCTTCACGCCAATTGTGTGATTTTGATATATTACGTCAGAGGTTCCCTTTCGGGATATCCCGGCTCACGCCTCAACGGTAACAGCCCCCAATTCTCCCCTGCTGCTCATCTTTACGCAGCAGATCGGCCCCGGGCTCTCACGGGCCGTATCAAGCCCTAAGCCTTCGTTTTTGCCCGTTGGCACAGGAAAGATCTTCCCGCTCTTTATCGATAACGCCGCTACGGCTATGTCAAAGGCCGGGCCTATAGGCAAACTTCCGTATAAAGGTGTGTAGCATGCCGCCCGGGGATGTCCCGAAAGAAAGCGTTGATAGTGGTCCCCGTATTCCTTGTGCCCATCGGCACCGATAAAGAAGACACTGTCCCTGCCCGGGGGTTCGGTAAAATGATCCATCATGCCAAGGCATACGTCTTTAATAGAGCCATAGCGCGAACCGCCTCCATCGTCACGCGTGAGGACAAAGAAGGAGGCCCCCTCTCCGGGGATCGCGCTTTGCACATCGAAGTTAAAGGGGTCCATGTCATGTTCCGTCGTTGCCCTGTCCCTGAAATAGCGATGCCAGCAATAGCCGAGGACATCACAGTATTCGTCGACTGCCCCGAAAAGCACCGAATCGACCCGGCCATCTTCAAGCCAGCACCGCGCCGTAAGCAACGCCGATGCAACAGACATCTCGAACTGGCTCACCGTAAGCCCCGGACCGGTTATGTTAAGGAGTGTAGAAACGTGTGCGACAGCGGCGTTGTGAACGGAATTGGCGAAATAGGTCGGCGAAGAACAGCTGTCGCCGTCCACAATGAAAGAGTCGAGGAAGGCATACGTAGTGCGGGTGGCGCCGTAACCGGTGGCAATTATGGTGGCCATCCTGCTCAAGTCCTCCCCCAGTTTGCCCGCATCCTGAAGAGCGAGGCACGACCCCAGAATGGCCATTTTCGAAAAATGATCGATCCGCCTCAAGTTCTTTTTATTGACAAATTCCTCCAGCCTCGATGTATCCGCGCAAAAGGCTGCCATTTCCCGGGGCCCTTGCGATGTCTTAACGGAAACACTCTGCGGCTTGCATTGCCCGCTTGAGAGGGCCGATACCAGGGCATCCGTGCCGCACCCGAAACCGCCTAGAACGCCTATTCCCTGAATTGAAAGATTCATAGGAGGCCGCCTGACGCGCCAAAAACAAGCACGCCGTTATGACCGCCGAAGGCAAGGGACTCGGAAACTGCCGCAGAGCCCCTTATCTCCATTTCGCTCTCTGCGGGAGATGCGGGAAGCCTCAGGTCGGGATTAGTGAACCCGGCACTTTTTGGTATTCTCCCCATTTCAAGACAGGCAACCGTGAAAGCTGCCTCTATGGCACCGGCAGCCCCCAGGGTGTGCCCCGTGTATCCCTTGGTGGAGAGAAAGGGAACCCCCGGCAGCATATCATTGAGGACCCCTGATTCTACGCGATCATTGTCCTGGGTGCCCGTACCGTGGGCATTCACGAAGGCGATCTCCTTTGTTTCAACACCGCTTGAGGCAATGGCCTCTTTCAGGGCGCGCCTTAAGCCCCTCCCGTCCGGATGGGGTGCGGTCAGGTGATAGGCGTCGCAGGAAGCACCCGAACCCAGGATAAAAGCGCGGGCCCCCTTACCCCTTGTGCGCCTCACGCCTTCCGACTCGAGGACCATCATTGCCGCCCCTTCGCCAAGATTGAGCCCCTTGCGGTCCCGGTCAAAGGGTTTGCAGGGGGAACTGTCGGTGATCATGAGCGCTGCGAAACCATTCCAGGCAACGTGGCTGAGTTCATCGGCACCGCCGGCGAGCACGATATCGCAAATACCCGACCTGATCCAGAGGGCCCCGACACTGATAGCATCGGTGCTGGAAGAGCATGCATTGGCAATCGTCTGGCAGGGCCCGGTAAGATCAAGCTCTCTTGCCACGACCTCGGCGGGGTTGCTCCGAAGAAACCTCGTTATATCAGCCATGTCGGGGTCTTGCCCTTTGAGGTACGCCCTGTAAAAATCCCTATCGTTCATAACGCAGCCGACCGTTGTGCCCATACAGACACCCACCCGTTTTGAGCGCAGGAATTCCCTGTCAAGCCCCGCGTCCCCGATGGCCTCAAAGGCAACCTTGAGGAAAAGCCTGCCCGTGCGGGATATGTCCGGCGTATTCCTGGTCTCTAATGATGCAAGATCATCCGCTACCTCGAAAACAGGGTACGTTATGGCATTGTCGGAGGCAAACCTCACGGGCGACCCGAAATTGCGCTCCCCCTTAAAGAGAGATCCAATGCATTCCGGGAGGTTGTCCCCCGGAGCACTTATGCAGCCCATACCCGTTATGGCGACTGCGCGCTGGTTCATTGGGCCTGCCTCTCTTCAATATATGCGGCCAGGGTGTTGATAGACTGGAACGCCGCCTTGCCCTCATCGAGGCTCTTCACCTCGACGCCGAAATACTTTTCGAGAAGGACGACAATCTCGACAGCATCCAGCGAATCGAGCCCTAAGCCCTCCCCGAAGAGGGGCGCGTCGTCCTCGATATCTTCCGGTGTGATCTCTTCCAGTTTCAGTTCTTCAATGATGATCTTTTTGAGTTTTTCCTTAACCGTCATAGCGCTGACCTTTCTCCATTTAAGATGATTGTATATAGCCTCTCGACAAAAAAACGATCGTTGTGCCTTAGTTCTCTTCCCACATATCAAAGAAATTGAAAAACTGGTACGGGTGGCGCTCTACGTATGATTCAAGGCACAGGGCAAATTGCGCGGCATAGGGGCGGAATGCCTTATCCGGCCGGCCCGGCTCGCTCGGGACGCGTATGATGCCCTCAATGGTGAGTTCGTAACTGTCAGGCCCGGATTTGTGGGAAAACATGACCGCAATGGGGGCGCCCGTCGCCGACCCGAGTTTGAACGGGCTCAAGGGAACCCGGACGGGGCTTCCAAGAAAATCCACGGATAGGGTGCTTCTGGTGTCGCCAAAGACCCTGTCCCCCATTATAGACAGCACCTCACCCTTCTTAAGCACGTTCATCATTTCAAGCACCCCTCCTAGATAACCCTGGGGGTCTATAATGCGAAAAGGGGCAGGACCGCCGGTATGTTCGAAATAATGGAGGTCCACGTCACCTTCTTCCCTATGGAGCAAAAGGCTCACCGGCGTATTGAGAGAATCGAGCGCCGACATGGCGGCCTGCCAGCATCCCACGTGGGCGGTAAGGAGCACAAGCCCCCGTCCCTCGCCGATAAGGTCCTTGAGGACACCCTGATCGCCGCATTCGATGCGCATGCGTTCGATGCCCTTGATGCCCAGTGTGGCCCTGTCGATGAGTGCCTTGCCGAGACCGACATAGATCCGGTGCGCGTTGAGCAGTTTCTTAAAGGGGTTTCCCGTTTTGAAACGCCGTGTCAGGTAAGGGTCGGCCTTCTTCTTTATCGCCGGCCTGCAGAGAGTATAATAAAGGGCAACGCAATTAAGGACGGCATATGCCGCTTTATGCCCGCCGAGCCTGATGATGGTATAGAAGATGTTATGCTGGAGCTTTGACCCGACACTCCGGCTGGTCCATTGCCGGCCGTCTTTTCTTTGGTGCACATCCTCGAAACCCTTGTCCGTCATTTTCTTTTTGAGCTGCACGGTGGTCACATAGACAATACCGCTCGCGAGAGCGCCAAGCACCGGGCCTAAGATAAGGGCGCCGATCACCCATTCAAAGATCCTTTCCAGCCCCTGGTACCCGAGTGTCCTGAAAGAGATCTCCGTGAGGAACCTTCCGTGACGGATAAAGTAGCCCAGTTCGATGCAAAGCCCCGGCACAACGGGAGGGATGCACAGCTGACTGGTACCCAGGGCGGCAAACCTGCTCAGGCGAAAGTAGCTCGCCGTCATCAGGATCGTCAGCGTCTGGCAGGCAATGAGAGGAAGGCTGCCGAGAAAGATCCCGAGCCCGGCCGAAAGAGCAAGCTGTTTCGGTGATATGTTCCTCCTCAAGAGTCCCTTAAGGGACGCGATGGGATGGAAGATCGACAACCTTTCAGATCCGTCCCTTTCTGCAATGAAACTCCGGTGCGGGATCGGCAGAATAGCACGAATGGTAAGCCGGGTGTTGAGAAGGGTGAGCGCAAGATTGTCCATCAGGGGGTGAAAATGGGAAATACGTGCTTGGGGCGCGGGGTAATGGACGGAAATGTCGACATCTTTCAGGTCGATCCCCGCCCACGCGGCCCTGACCAGCACTTCGATCTCGAAGGAGAACCGCTTCTCGTGAAGCTTCAGCCATTCAAGGACGGCAACGGGATAGGCGCGAAATCCGCTCTGCGTGTCTTTCAGGGAACATCCCGTCTGCACTTTGAGCCAGAAATTCGAGAAACCCCTGCCGAACCGGGACGATAAAGGAACGGTTTTGTCAAAAAACCTTTTCCCGACCACGATAGCCAGGGGGTCTTCGCTGATCACGGGCATGAACCGGCTAAGATCGGCAGGGTCATGCTGTCCGTCGGCATCGATAGTGATAATGTGGGTCATGCCGAGCTTTTTAGCCTCGCTCGCGGCCCTCAAGATAGCCGTTCCTTTTCCCATGTTCTTTTCGTGCCGGATAAGGCGGGCAGAAAGGCCGTTTATGACCTCCAGGGTGTTCACATCGGTGCTGCCGTCATCGACCACCAGCACGTCGGAGCACACGTCAAGCGCCCTGGCGACAACATCCCTCAATGTCCCGCCGTGATTGTAGACAGGGATAACAATGAGGGGCCGAATATGCTCCTTTTCCGGTAAATTCATGGATGCTTGAGGCTCGATGCTTATCTTCCCTTTTCCGCGTTGCCGGCAATGCGCTTATCCGTCGCGGCAAATCGCAAGAAACCGCCAATGTTGGCGAAAAACCTCTTCCAGCTGTCGGGGGACCGCCAGATCATGGTTATATAATCAAAGAGTATCTTCGGCCGCATAAGGTGCTTCCTGTAAAATCTCGTAAAGAGTTTTTCAAGGATCCTCTTCGTCATCCCCCGGGGAATGAAAAGGAAATTCATGCAGTCCATCCTTGCCCAGTCTTCTTCAAATGTTCCAAGCTCACGGGCATTCTCGTAGAGGGGCGTACCGGGAAAGGGGGTAAACTTTGACACATTGATGTCATCAATGGGCAGGGAGAAGACGAAATCCATGCTCTTTTTAATGCTCTCCCGAGTTTCACCGGGCAGGCCCATCATCAAAAGGCCCTTCACGCGCATACCTGCCTTCTTGATCACCCTGATCTTTTCAGCAAGCATGTCAAGGTCTGCGTTCTTCCGATGCTGTGCGAGAAGTTCCTCGTCGCCCGTTTCGATGCCGAGACTGATCATCCAGCACCCCGCCTGCCTCATCATGCCGGCCAGGTCGCTGTCGATATGCTCGGCACGTACGGCACAGTTAAAGGTCATGCCGAGCGGCCCGTCTGTCATCTTGCGGGCAAAATCCGTGACCCGTTTACGGTTAAAGGTGAATTGGTCATCGTAGAAATTGACGTGGCGGATATGGAAACGGTCCTTGAGGTATTTCAGGTGCTCATAGAGATACTCCGCAGAGTTGTAGCGGAAACTGTTCCGGAAGACGGAACGGTCGCAATAGCTGCAGGAATAAGGGCAGCCGCGGCTCGATATACAGCTTGAACTGGGGACCTTCGGATAATTGAAGATGGGAAGCTTGTACGCCTCGGGGTACCCGGGGAGCTTTTCGTACGCGGGAAAAGGAAGGCTGTCAAGGTCGAGCCCCTTCTTCCGATAGCCGGTAAAGAACGGGTTGCCTTCTTCATCACGGTACGCAATGCCCTCAATGCCAGGCAGGCCTCCCGTCTGTCCACCGCTTCGAAGAAGCTCTTCGAGGGTCTCTTCGCCTTCTCCGACAATGCAAAAATCGACCTCGGGGAAGTCTTCGAGGATCCTTGTCTTTAAAGCGGATACGTGCGGTCCTCCGAAGACCGTTTTTATACGCGGCTCGATGCTCTTTGCCAGGCTCGCGATGCGGACCCCGTCCAGGAAGCTCGATGTGGTGCAGCTGAGCCCGATAAAGGCGGGCCGCTGCCCCGTTAAATAATCCCTGATGAAGGGATCCGACAGGGGGGAGGCGTAGCAGTCGATGATATCCGCTCCAATGTTGTCTCTTTCCAGGAAGGCGGCGATACTGGCAAGGCCGAGCGGCGGCATGATATTCGCCATTCGCGAGATATCGCGCCCGGCATTTTCCGACCCGTAACCCAAGGGGTGGACGAGCGGGATCCTGTCCTCATTCAACGTCGTCATATTCCATCTCTTTTAGTTCCTGCCAAAATTAACCAGCCTGTCCCATAAAAGGCCCCGATAACCCAGGCTGTTCATTTTTTTCATGAGCCGGGCCCCTTCTGAAGGGGGGAAGATCCTGTCCATGCGTCCCTCAAACGCGTTCTTGATAGTATCGTTCATTCTCTCCCTGTCTATGCCCGGTGAAAAATAATACGACGGCTTCAAGAGAGGGGTTCCTTTCGCAATGATCCCTTCTTCGATTGCCCGTACATGGAGTGTGGTGCCAGGCAAGATACGGATACCGGAAAATGCCATGACCATGCAGTTTTTGAGGAGGTTGAGGTTATGCAGGCCTTCGTCGATGGATTCTCGCGTCTCGCCGGGACCACCGAACATGACATAGTGGGCACAGGGGACGCGCGCCTCAACGGCGGCGTCGTTGAAGGCGTAAATGTCGTCAAAGGTAAACCCCTTGTTAAGGCCCAAAAGGGCCGCATCGCTTGCGGCATCGCTCCCCAACTCGACGGCGTAGAGCCCGGAACGTTTCAGCAGGTCCCACCCGCCTTTATCGATCCCGGCGGGACGGAAGAAGGCGGTCCATTTGACATTCAACTCCCGCCGCACCAGGGCCTCGGCAATCTCGAGGTAATGGCCCTTCCCGTCATTGAAAACGGAATCGGTGAAATACAGCGTGTCGATCCCGTACGAGTCCTTGAGGTGCTGCAAGTGATCGGCGACATCGTCCGGCGCTCCATATCGGACCGTATGGCCTTCAAGGACCGGATAGGTACAGTAGGCGCAGTGGTGCGGGCAGCCGCGCTTTGTCACCATGTTCACCATGCCGCTTTGCTCCGTATAGAACTTTACCAGGCCCGGCTCCCACATGGGGTTCGTTGCCGCAGCATTCAGGGGCGCGTCGCGGTGGCGGCTCATCGTTATTCGGGGTATGGCCTTACCTTCGACGAGTGCGTCGATAAGGCCACATATAACGTGTTCACCCTCCCCGACAACGCCGTAGTCTCCCCCAAGGTAGTTAAGGATCTCTTCCGGCATGATAGAAAAAGCCGATCCTCCGATAATGACGGGGACCCTCGTTGCCTCCCTGACGACCTTCATCAAACGGAGGTCGGCCGAAAGATACCACCTGTCCTCAGGGTCGCATGAGTCAACCGAATCAATATTGCGCAGCGATATACCCACGTAATGGGGATCGAAACGGGAGATCACTCCCTTGAGCCGTTCATCCGATGCGTCCTCGGCGAGAAGGTCGAACTGGCGGACATCGTGGCCGCCGGCAGCCAGCGCGGCGGAAACTGTCGCCATTCCGATAGGGTAGACAGGATACGGGTCTTGAGATGTGTTGGTGGAGATCATCAAGACCCTGCTCACGGGTTGGTGCTCTCTTTTTTGAAAGAACGCCGCTCCCTCACATTGTACCTGCGGTATGTGCCGTCTTCCATCTCCCGGCGGATGACGTTCCTGAAGAGCTCGCCCATTCTGAGCTGATAACCGTTCTTCCCGTAGAAGGTATCCCAGGCGTAATAGTAGAGTTCCTGGAGTTTTTCCGGGGTCATATTTTTCGGCTGGAACACCACCCTGTCTGCCGTGTAGTGCAGCCAGTTGTTGTCTATGATCCTCCCCTCGCTTTGAAGCCGCTCCCTGATGGGGGAGTGGGCAAAGGGCGTCAGGATGGTAAACTCCGCCATATCGACACCGATCTGACCGATGAAGTCCACGAGGCGCTTGATATAGTCCTCATCGTGATCGTCGGTGCCGAGTATGATGGTGCCCTCAACTCCGATCCCGCGGTCTTTCAACCGCTCGACCCTCCTGCGGATCTTGTCGGAGGTATCGAAGATCGCTTGGTAGACGTACCAGCACCCGGCGTCGGCGGCAAGGGACAGGACCTCGTCGTCGTCAAGGATGGGATGGCAAACCCACTTTTTCTTGAGGGGGACCATGGCCTTGAACAGGTCGATCAGCCACTGGCGTTCCTGCGCAAGTGAGTTATCTACAAGAAAGAGGCGATTGTTGGGGATCGACATCATTTCTTCGATCACCTTGTCGACCGGCCGCGGCCTGAATTGCCTTCCGCCCAGGAAGCCGACGCAGCAGGGGAAGCAATTGAATTTGCACCCCCGCGACGCGTGGACGAGGTCCACCATCTGGACGCCGCGATAATTGTAAAGGTCCCTTTTGAGAAGGTCGCGCCTGGCCGGGGACACAAGGCCGATATCGGGACGGTCATCAAGATGGTCGTACACGGGTTTGAGGCGGCCCTCTTCCAGGTCCTTAATGACCTGAGGGAAGCGTCCTTCGGCCTCTCCAATGAAGATGGCATCGGCGTGCCCGGCCAACTCGCCGGCGTGCAGAGTGGTGGCAATGCCGCCGAATACGACCGGTATTCCCCGCGCCCGGTATTGCCGTGATATCTCGAACGCCCTGGGGAGCTGGCATGTAAGCATGACCGACACGGCGACGATGTCGGGCGAATCGGTGAGCGGATAGTCCTCAACGTTCTCGTCGATAAATGTAATATCAACCCCTTCGGGGACGGCCGCGGCAAAGACCACCGGCCCGTGGGGCGGGAGATGAAACTCCGTCTGCCTCTCAAGCTTGGGCCATTTTGGGTAGATCAGTGTCATCTTCATGATTTATTCAATACCTTCCTGGGTTCCTTAATTAGTGTCAGGCCGGCGAAGGCCATCATCCGATACGGCGTTGTCACCGGATCAAGTGGGGAAGACATCCTTGAAAAAGCGATGCCAGGCTTTGTATCTCAACCCCGTTGAAGAGGACGTCCCCCCTTAAGGTCATATCGAGCCCGCCGTATGACAATGATGCGTCGGGCGGATGTTTCTCAAGGACAAAGAACAACGCACCGGCCGCCATTTCCACGTGATAGGGAAAGAGCGGGGGGCATCCCGGATCGGAGGTGCCCACGATCATCATAGGGTTCTCGTCGAGGAACATGCTCTCAAGAGCCAGCTTGAGACCTTCTGTCCCCCCCGGCTCAGCTCCATTGACGGCAAAGCCCGGCCCGGTGAGTCCGAAACGAATGGCGGCCTCTCCGAGAAATATGTTGGGGAGCGTTAAGGCAAAGAGGTTGGGGCTTGCGAGATTGCCTCCGTTAGCGATCACCTGTTCAAAATACTCCATGTCCGTGGCAAGGCAACCGTATATCGAGGAAACAATGATGCCCGCGGTGCGCTTTTCATTGAGTTGGTCCTGCTTGGCGTCTTTCAGGGCAAAGGCAATGGCGGCAAGGCCCAGTTTCGAATACTCGTCAAGCCTGCCGAAACGGGGTGAGACCTCGCCGAAGACCATCCTGCTCACAATCTTCGGCAGCTCCCCGTCTTTCGACTGGAGTACTTGATGGCGGCGCCCGGACCCCATGGTTTCCGTGGAAACCCACCCGACTCCGGTAATTGCCGCGATCATGCCGGGCCCCTTTCAAGGACGATGGCCGCGTTGATCCCACCGAAACCGGAGTTGGTCGTGAGACACACATCGCCTGTCAGCGAAACCACCGACGCGCTCACACAACCCTCGGCGCCTTGTTCCGGGTCCTTAAACCCTGCCGTGGGAGGGACCGTTCTTTCAGCAAGGGCCTTTGCTGCCAGGGCCACTTCAATACCCCCGGCTGCTCCCGTGGTATGCCCTATATTCCCCTTCGCGGAATAGATGGGTATCCTCCGCCCGCCAAAGACGCGACGGAAGGCGGTCAGCTCCATGAGGTCGTTATACAGGGTCCCGGTGCCGTGGGCACTGACGGCCGAGATATCCGATTCATTTAAGGCCGAGCGCGAAAGCGCCTGCTCTATTGCCGACACGAGACCCGAGCCGTCGGGGTCGGGGGAGGTGATGTGGAAGGCGTCGTTTGACGCACCCCAGCCACGCACCACGGCGACACAGTCACGAGCCTCTCTTAGGGCACGCTCTTCACTCATTAAGACGAGCGCGGCAGCTCCGTCGCCTAAGGTCAAACCGCTGCGCGCCCTGTCAAAGGGCCGGCAGGGAGACGCCGAGACGACCTTCAACGCCGAGAAACCGGAAAAGGTAAATTCGGTAACAACGTCGGCGCAACAGATGAGAACCGCATCGGCACGGCCCGAAGCTATCAGTCCGGCCCCCCTGGCGATGGCAATGGTCGACGAAGCGCAGGATGCGCTGATATTGATGCCTGTTGTTCGAAGACCCAGCTTTTGCGAGATGAGCTCAGGGAGAGAGGACAGGAGTATATCCGGGACACGGGCCGGTTGTCCGCGCTTAAGTTTTTCAAGGTTATCTATCCCCATTTTTGTCGTTGCCGTAATGAGAGCCGTATCAGGCGGCACCGGCTGCATGTTTGCGAAAAGTTGCTCGACGAGGGCAGCTATCATCGACCTATCCTGCGACGTCGCGAGTCCCTCGATGCAGGCCGCCATGCGTGCGTAATACCCTTCGACAGGGAAACGGCTTATCTCCCGGATCGCCGAGACCCCATTGACGACACCTTCCCAGGTGTCCGTGAGGTCCTTCCCGAGGGCCGTAACAACATTAGCGTCAACGATCCAGATCTTTGCTATTTCAGTTCTCCCGCTTTCCATTTTTCACGAAAGGCTTTAAAAAAAGGCGGTGGGGCAAGGAAAAGATTGTTGTTTGTGTCGAGCAGAACCTGGACCGTGTAGCCCGTCGTCGCCACCTCGTTCGTGCTGTCCCGTATGATGAACTCGTAGTTTATCCTCGTGGCGTCAGACCAGTGGAAGATGCTTTCAATGGTAAAGTGCTCCATCAATCTCAAAGGGCGAAAATAGTCGAAGTGCAGCTTTCTGATGGGCGCGATAACCCCGTTGTTGTAAAAATCCAGGTACCCTACGCCGTATTTTTCACCAAGGGCCACCCGGGCATCCTCAAAATAGCCCGCATAACGGCCGTGCCAGACTATGCCCAGGGGGTCCGTTTCTTCAAACCGTACCCGGCGTGAGACCGTGGCCCTCAAAGGCTCCGGGTCTCCCTCTTTGTTCCTGAAATAAGGCTTCTGCATATCTTCTACTTCCTTCCGATGATTTTCATGATGAAAGAGGCTGCCACCCCTTGTGCCGTAGTGATGTTCACCTCAAAGGCCGGTTCGTCCTCGGGTCCGTATTCCCTGCATTCCACGGTGATCGTCTGGTCAGGGCGGACCTCTATGCGGAATTTGGCCCTTTCCATGGAAGACAATTCACAGGGACATCCTTTCAGTTCTTCAACGACCGCCATGGCTGCCATGACCTCAACAAAGGCGGGCAGAACCGGATATCCCGGAAAATGCCCGGAAAAACCGATAAAGGATGGCGGGAAACAGTACCGCCTTGAAGCCCTTTGATGTTCAATAACCTCCATCTGCGTGTCGGCACATTTTACGATCTCTGCCTTCAACGTGTTCATTGCCATGTAAGAGGCCTCATATCCGTTATGATGTTTTTCGATAAAGCGCCGGTACCACGAACAACGCCGCCGGAATGACCCCGATGAGGCCCAGCATGACCGTTATCCCGATGGACTTAAGGGCAGGATGCTGTGCCAGCGCCAGTGCGCCGAGGCCGACAAAACTCGTAAGGCCCCCGAGGAGAATGGCCAGGTTCGCGGTATGATCATACCCCTCGGTTAAGTTGCAGACCATGAAGACGCCGAGGTCCACACCGAGGCCGATCACCAGGATAGCGGCAACAACATTGAAAAGATTGAATTCTACACCCAGGCAGCCCATGGCCCCTAGCATGAATATCAGCCCCGTTGCCACAGGCACAAGGCAGAGGAAAATCTTTTTCAGGTCCCTAAAGAGAACCCCCACTGCCACAACGATAACCAGGAGGGCAAAGATGATGTAGCGTGTAAAATTCCCGACAAGGGCGTGCCCGATGAGGCCCTTGAAGCGCCCCTGCGACACGAGCCGAACCCCCTTGGGGCTCTTCTCATCTTTCTCAAAAAGATCGACCAGGCCCTGCGTGTCGGGGACCAGTGTCAACGTCTGGACTTTGTTATCGTTTTTCAGGACCATCGATCCCATGAGGTCCCCGAAACCGATCGTTTTCATGTCATCGAACGTGATGGGGTCGGGACGCCTCTTGAGCATTTCGAAAAAAGGTGCGAAGGCATCGGCAGAGAAACCCAGTCGCGCACCCTCTTCCGACAGAAGTTTCCTTGCCAGCCTTTCATTGCCGTCTGCCCAGAAACCTTTCCATCGCCGTGTGTTCGCCTCTTGGGTCGCCCTCGACGGGAGAAGAGGGGCCAGGCTCACGATCTGACCCGGGGGAAACTTTTCCGACAGGTAGGCAAACAGGGAATCATTGACGGAAAGAGAGGATTCAAGATCGCTGCCTTCCGCGAAGAGGACCGCACTACCCCTGAAGTCTCCCCATGTTTTTGAAAGGTGCTGCTCCGCTTTTTTCAGGTCCTCGGGTACAAAATTGATGGACTGCATGTCACCGTTGAAATTCAGCCGGCCTGCCTGCCACAGGCAAAGGGCCATGATTATCAGCCAGAAAACGAGCACTCCCCGGCGCGGCAGGCTTAAGGTTCGGGGGGATCGGGCGCCTATATAACGTTTCTCGCCCGGCAAGGTCTGGAGCAGATGGGGAAGGACGATCAACGAAAAAACGAGGGACACGGCAACGCCGATCATGGAAAAGACGGCCAGTTGACGCTGCCCCGGCAGTGTTGACAGAAGCATAACGGCAAAGGTGACAATGGTGGTCAGGCCGCCGAACATCACGGGATGCGCGACTTCCCTGATAATTGCCTTCGGGTCGCGCTCTTTGCTGCACAGCGCGAAATAGACGAGGATCGGGTAGTCATCGGAGATACCGAGGAGCACAGCGCCGAAAGCCATTGTCACTGCCGAGACGGAATCATAGATCAGAAGCGTCCCTGCCGTTGCCAGGCACAGAACCGAAGAAGGGACCAGAAAAACAAGGATACCCTTCCAGCTTCTCAAGAAAAAGAGGATCAAGAGGAGAATCACAATGCCTGCTGAACTGAGGATAATATAAAGGTCCTTTTTGATCGTTTCAGCGTTGGCGGTGGTATAGGCGTGAGAGCTGATGACGGATGCTTCGATTCCGCGCGGGACCAGCCTCGTGATGAGGGCCTTGAGTTCCCCTGCCAGTTCTTTCGAGCCCTTTGAATCCGTCATTTTTACCGGTGTTTCCGCTATTATGAGGGTATTCTTACCGTCGGGACTGATAAAGTGGTTGTCATAGAGGGCCATCCCGGGGATAACGTTCATGTGGCGGAGCTTCGCAAGGACAGTGCTTTTCAAATCAAGCGGATCCGACTGCAAGAGAGGTTTCATGAACCACCCTTCGGGCCCGGTGAGCTGTGTATAGACGTTTTGCAGCCGCGGACGGACCTCTTCGACTGTGAGTGTCCTTCGAAGCTTTATCGTGTCATCGTTGGTAAATGTTTGAGGAAGGACATTCGTGAACCATGCCTCAAATCCCTCGGGGGAAGGAAGCGACGGCCCCGATACGGCGCGGGTAAAGTAGGGCAAGGTCATGGCCAGACTCATACGGTCCGCCGTTTCGGTAAGTTCTTTCTTGCTGGTCCCCGCAGAACCTCTCAGGTTGATCAGTACCTTGTTCGCAAAGGGCGTCTTCTGGAGGAGGGCAAAGTCTTTCGCCGCTTCGCTGCGGTCATCGGGCAAAAGAGGCGCAATATCCTCGTTCATTGTGATATTCCTAAGGACAAGGGCCGCCAGAAGAATGATTACAAAGGTGGCAAGGTAGAGCAGCGCCTTGTGCCGGGAAAAAAAGTTGTATATGGCGGGAAAAATGGAAAATAAAGCGTCCATGATCAATCGAAGAGGCCCTGCTGCAGCTGGCTGTTGATGACAAGATCGAAAAATTCTATCCTCGTTGAGTCGCCGCCTTTTTCAAGGATGTCGACGACATGCACGTAGTTGGTCCCGGCCTCGAAGGATATGCGGATGTGGTCGACGTACTTTTTCTCCTTTGACGAGCGCGGGACAAGCTTAAGTACGATGGGCTCATCCTGCACGACCTTAATGTCGTAGCGCTGCTCCAACTTTTTGAGGTCCGCCGTTGTCCAGGCAAAGATCTGGTCGACGATGAGCTTGATCAACGGGTTCTGTTTGGTCTCGAACGCATCCGATGGGCCTTCTTTGCCTTTCCACTGTTTCGCCAGGTTTCCATTCACCAGGAACCCCGATGGTTCTGGATGTACCATTTCCCAGCGAAGCCTGTCGGGTTTCTCGCAGTAAAAACGGCCGGTGGAATCAACGGGCCGGGCGAGCATGGCAAGACGCCTTTCCTGGCGGAACTTGCCGGAAATGGTCCTGACACCGCCGACCGCCTTCGATATCCGTTGAAAGGCCCCGGCCTTGCCCGTCCCCACAGGCTGGTCAGCCGGCTCGCCTTCGGCGCCGTTAAGGGAGGTCGCGGTGAGCATGCAGCAGAGCATTAATATAGCAATGATCGTTCTCATATAACTCCCTACGGGACCCATACCGTGATGTTCCCCGAAGCGAGGATCTCGCCGCCCTTCGTGACAACCCCATCGGCAAGGGTAAAATCGCCGTACTCTCCCGTGGTCGTGACGCTGATCCTCAACACGTCTCCCACGGTCGCCGCTTTCTTCACCTCGATCGTTTTCGCGGCAACGAGGAACCCTTTTTTGACCTCGTCCCCGTTAAGAAGGTCGGAGTAACCTCTCACTGTTGCGTAGGACTGCGCTATCAACTCTATGAAGGCGATTGTGTCAAGACCCCCGTCCTCGCCGACAAGCGGGCTCTCGTGGCCGACAAGGGCCTCCACAACCCCGGAAGCGTCCTTGTATTCGACAAGGCTGTCCACCAGGCACATGGGCTTCCGGTGGGGCAGCAGCATTTCAACCGGCATCGGCAAAGTGAGGTCCGGCCGCCCCTTCATGCTGCTTCTTTCCTCATCTTTTCGACATGCTCTGCAATTATCTTCCTTACATGCTTGCGCAAATTGATATGGGCTGTTTCTCCATCGCCAATGAATTCCCGTGGGTAAACGAGGGGAAGGATGCTTAAGCACACCGTGGCGGGCATCATCCACCACCGGTCAGGTGGCAGAAGCACATCGGTACCGGTAATGCAGAGCGGCAATATAGGGACCCCGGTCTCGATAGCGAGCCTGAAAGGTCCCGAATAAAAACGCTGTACCTTTCCGTCGCTGCTGCGATGTCCTTCGGGAAAAACCAGTATGGCCCCTTTTCTTTCGAAGACCCTGCGGCTATCCCTCAAGGTCCCTTCCCATCCGATAGCTTCCAGATCAAGATAGTTCGCAAGACGCATGAACGGCCTGTACCAGAAAAGTTTCTTAAAGGGCCATGACCTGACCGCGAAGGCAATATCGCTAACGGGCAGAAGCGCCATACAGTATGTATCAAAAAAGGAGAGATGATTTATGACGATGATACAGGGCATATCGATGTTATCCCTTGTCAGCCCTGTTCTTTTGAACCTCACGAAGGGTGACATGATGATCATCCATGCCCTGCCGTAAACCCAGACAAAGTAACGCATCACACGGTCGTTTTGCCATCCCGTGACGATCTTCCCCGTTATGAAACAGATGGGGAAGAGGACGATCCCCATGACGGTCATAAGAACAATGAGGGGGAACATCACCAGGTTCATGACGACAACGACGAGAAGAGACCCCGCGGTATGCAGGGGGCTTCTTTTTTTATCGGGAACCGCGCTCTGATGGGTCAAGATGCCCGGTCCTCAATGCATTTGCTGTTTCTTGCTGATAACGAACGCGTGAATATCGCCCAGCGTCCGGATCGCCTTAATGGCCTCTTCCTCGCCCATCTTGAAGCCGAAGGCTTTTTCGAGGACGATCACCATGTCAACCCTGTCAAGGCTGTCAAGGCCAAGATCGTCTTTCAAGGAGGCCTCTGCGGCCATGTCATCGATATTCAATTCGAACTCATTGACGAGCGTGGTATCGATGAGCGTCATAATTTCCTGGTCAGTCATGCTCGTACCTCCTTATGACAATAGATGTGTTTACGCCGCCCAGGGCAAAGTTGTTTTTCACCAATGTCTGAACGGACAGATGCTCCACTGACCGAACATGCCTGATGTTTGCACACAATGGATCGATGGTCTCCAAATTCAGTGTAGGCACGATGGCCCCCTTACCGATCATGGCGATGGACGCGATCGTCTCAAGCGCTCCGCAGGCGGCCATCGTGTGGCCGAGATGCCCTTTGAGGCTGCTTACCGGCACGTTGTCGCCGAAAACCCGGTTCAATGCCGCGGCCTCGGCGATATCGCCCTGGATAGTACCCGTTGCGTGGGCGTTCACGTAATCGATCCGGTCAGCGTTTATACCGGCGTCTTGAAGGGCATCCCTGATGCAGGCCTCCATGGAATCGCTGTTCGGATCCGCGATATTGGACGTATCGGTACGTGTTGCGTAACCAACGATCTCGGCCAGGATCGGCGCACCCCGCATTTTCGCGGAATCGAGTGATTCGAGGAGCACAATGCCGCTGCCTTCGGAGCAGACAACACCGTCCCTATTCAAGTCAAAGGGCCGGGGTGTTAAGTGGGGGGCATCGTTGTATGCGACAGAAGCCGCGCTCATAATGTCGAAGATCGCCGAACTCAAGGGATGGAACTCGTCTGCGCCTCCGCAAAGCATCATATCCTGTTTGCCGAAAGCGATCATCTCAAAGCCGTACCCGATCGCCTGGCAGGACGTGGAGCACGCCGACGAGGGTGCCAGGATCCGGCCGTTGATCCCCAGTGTTTGGGCCACGTTCGAAGCGCAGGAATGGTTCATTATCTGGAAAAAGGTGGTGGCCCTCATGCCCTCAGTGCTGTGGCTGGCGAGGAAACCCCGGAAGAATTCCTCCGTCACAATGGGGCTTCCGACGGTGGAGCCTATGATGATACCCATCCTCCCATTCGTGAAATACTCCACGGGGGGACTGCTCTGGCCGAGCGCTTCCTGGCACGCGAGGGTGGCGAAAACGGACATCGGCGACATAGACCGCCTGAATTTTCTCGGTATCTCTTTGGGATCGATATAGGGCACCAACGCGGCCACCCTGGGCCTTAAGCCGCCGAGATCGTTCAATGCCGGGACATTGACCACGGCACTTTTCATATCGAAAAGAGATTCGACGAGGGTTTCCACGCCCCTGCCGAATGGGGAAATTGAGCCCATGCCGGATATCACTACCCTTCTCACCTGCATGCCTTCAGTTCCTCCTTAAGATGATCGCGCCCGACGATGTTTTCGCAGGCAAGGAAGCCGGACATCACGGCACCCATAATTCCCGGGGCCACTATGGCCTGGCCGGCAAGATAGAGCCCACGGAGGCGAGTAACGGGTATGGGATTATATTGCCCTACCCTGTGCTTTACCCCGTATATGCTGCCATAGGGGCTATTGGTGTAGTCCCGGAGCGTAAGCGGTGTGGCAAATTCAATATCGGTGATCCTGCCTGCTATTTCCGGGCACGAAGCTTCGATCAAGCGGCCGATCCTTTCGGCCGTTTCATTCTTGAAAAGTCTGTATCCCTCCGGACGCTTCCCTGAAACAGAGTCTTCCCAACACCTTGTTTGGGTCCGTGACATCGGGCAGATGGCTACGAACCCGTGTTTCCCGGATCCCCCGTTATCGCCCGCGGCAGTTATGTACAGGGGCTGCCTCTCTATGGGGGAGTTTCCGTGGAAGAACGAGAAATCAGCTTGCGGAAAAACAAAGAGATTGGACCGGTCAAGGCCCTTTATGGGTTTACTGCACGTTGCGTAAAGCATGCAGGCGGAGGTCGTTTCATCGAGTTGTCTCAAGCGGTTCACATAGGCGGGCCGGAAAACCGACTCGGGGACCATTCCCAGGAGCTGATGGGGGTGGACCGTACTTATGCAGCCGCTGCAGCCGAAGCTAGTACCTCCCTCAAGGGAGATACCTGAAACAGCGCCGTCTCCCGAAACATGTATCTTTCTTACTTCCTGTCCGCAATATACCGCAACCCCCTCTTTTTCGAGCCTCGTTTCAAAGGCCTTCGCAATGCTGCGGCCGCCGCCTTCGATACCGCTTGCCGATTCATAGTATGAACCTGCAATGCAGGCATGCTGGGTAAACGGGGTTTCCTCCGGCGGCACTCCGTAGAGGAAGCAATGCATGGAAAGGATGCATTTCAGCAGCTCGTTGCCGGTAAGCCCGTCGAGGAACTCCTTGAGGCTCGGCCCGTTAACGGATGAAAGCGCGGCGGGTTCCATCGAGGAATCAAGGTCAACATACGGGAGAGATTCATATATCTCCCGAACGGTACGGAAGTAGTCGTCGACGGCGCCTTTGTCATC
>CAIQJW010000021.1 GCA_903872255.1 uncultured delta proteobacterium
ATTGAAAAAAGTGAGACAGGCAAGCGGCGGTACAAGCGGAAGAAGAAAGATCAATTGCGCCAGCCGCACCTTGATGGCATCAGTCCATTTTATTTTCTGATCGGCCAGCACAGATGCCTCTTTAACAGCTATCAATTGCTCCGACAACTCGAGCGAATCGGAGTTGTCTTTCAATTCTTCCTTTATTCTTTCCAGGTTATCAAATACGGCATCATTGCCCATCTGCTCGAAACCTGCGGATATTACAATTCTGGGAAATGCCCCGATAAATGTCCCCGGCTTGCCGTCAACCCCTGGAAGATAGGGAACCGGGGTGCACAGTGAGGCGATTATCATGAACTTACTTCCCTGATCCTTAAGATAGGGAACGATGTTCTCCCATCCTTTTTTATAGGCTGTGAAAATAACGCGGGAAGAACCCATGACGAATGCGATGGCCATAACGATGGCAGCCACCTGCTGTTCCACCTGCGAAACAAGACCTGCCGTTTGTACGAGAACATCCGTTGGATTCATAGCGCCCCATTCGATATAGTAACAGCAATTCCTAATTATTATATAGCCTCATGGGGAGAAAAAAGGCCGGGTAAGCCGCCCCGGCCTGATTGATTTTTAAAGCGGTGTGTGAGAGATCATTTCCTAAGCGTAAAAGAACGCGGCGGATTACCGGAGCGGGTCTCGCCTCCCTGGTATTTTATGACCCGTCTCCTGGAATAATATTTCTATGCCGTTTCTTTACTGGGCTACATCGGGGTCGATGGGCCGGCCGGTCCGGTAGGATACGCTTTTCATCGTCGCGATCAGGGTCCGGTCTCCCTCCTTGTCCATGTAAACCGTAAATATGTAGGAACCCGTCTGCCTGTTGATCGAAAGATCCTCACCTTCCACCACAAGAAGCGATCCCGCATCCGGGCTTGCGTGGTACGTGATCGAACAGTCGAGAGCTACCGAAATGTTGTTCGTATTGTTTCCCAGCACCGAAAAAGCAGCATCGGCGAGCGAATAGATCACCGCGCCGTGTGGTCTCCCGTAAAAATTGAGCATGCCGGTGCGAAGGCGCATACGCATCTTTATCGTCGTATCAGTCAATTCATCAAGCATAATGCCGAGCGACCGGGCGTATTCATCGTTCTCAAACAAGTTTTTAATGATTTCCCTATGCTTCTCCATGGTATCCTCGCATTATTCGATAAGTTTTGTCGTGCTTTCGAAATACATGGGCCGGCCGGTAAGGGGATCGGGAAATGCGACCGACCGGGCCACAAGCTTAAGGGGAAGCAAGAAGTCATCCTCGGCGGCAGGCAACGTAACAGGATAGATCCGGTCGTTTATTATGGGGATCCCCAGGGCCGCCATATGCAGTCGCAATTGGTGCTTTCTTCCCGTCAAGGGTTCAAGCTTGTACCGCGTTATCCCTTTATTGGTTTCCATGACGCTTATCCGCGTCTCGGCATTCGGAGGGCCCTCAGCCTCATCCATCCGGAAAAACGGCTTTCCCGTGATCATCCGGCTTTTGCGCTCCGTGGGGAATTGAATGCCCGGCGCGTACGCTGCCAGGGCCTCATATATCTTATGCACTCTTCGCTTCTGAAATAACGATGCATATTTCCCCCTGGTCTCGGGATCATGGGAAAAGATCACAAGGCCGGCGGTTTCCCGGTCAATCCGGTGAAGGGGTACGAGGTGATCCAGCATCAGCTTTTGCTTCAGCCGAACGAGAAGCGTTTCGTGGAGATATCTGCCCGACGGGACCACGGGAAGAAAATGCGGCTTATCCGCGACCAGGATGTGCTCGTCCCGGTAAAGGACCGATTCCTCGAAAGGTATCGGCCTCTCTTCGTCGAGCTCCCGATAATAATAGATGAAACCTCCCGTCCGGCAGAGGGAATCCGGTTCCAGGCGCGTCCCGCTTTCATCTACGACCCTGCCTTTTTCCATCCTGGAGATCCAGGTACCGGCCGCCATCCTGGGAAATCTCTGTTTCAGGCAGTCAAGAACGGTGCGGCCGGAATTATGCGTAATTCTCAGGCAGCTCGGGCCTACACCGTCAATTGTCGGAAGCGGTTTTTTCATATCGGTTGCCCCATAATCTTACAATGCCGGTCTTTCCTGGGATGATTTTATCATAATTGGCACGGGCAGTCTTGTGATAAGATATGTGCAAAAAAGTCTTGTATAAGTTCGGTTTTGAATGGATAATCACACTGATGCTCTTCCGGGCCGCATCCTTAAAAAGCCGGGGGCTTTATGACGGGCCGGCAGAGCAGATGCCCGACAAAACAATTCGGAGGCAACGTTTGTATGAATAAGATCATGAGATCGGTCGCAATCGGCCTGGCGCTCTCGGTATTCTTCTGCGGGATCGCACATGCGCAATGGGTAATGATCGGGAGAAAGGCCATCGGCAAAGTAAAGCAGTTGACAAGCGAAGCCGACAGTTATCAGCAGTCACAAGACGCCGGGCAGCAGAATATGCCGAAACAGGGTTATGCCGCAGCCACAGTCCTTCTTGAAGCACCCGCGGAAAAGGTCTATTCGGCTGCCATCAATATTATGAAGACAAATAAAGATACCCGGATAAATAAAAAGGACGACAAAGCTCTCTCTATCGAATTCACTCACGGCAATCTTGCCGCCGGAATGCAGATAACCTCCCTCTCCGAAAACCTCAGCCAACTCCTCGTTGTCTCCACAGTGGCAGGAAAAGCGGATTCGTCCCTCGTATTAAAAGCCATAATGCGAATATGCAATGAAATGGGGGTCCACTGCCAGTCCTCGGAATAAAACCTGTTGCACGCAACAAAATTAATTGTGAATATTAATGCCGCTTATGCATATTCTGCAACTATGCATGGCATTTCTCTGTAAATTTACCGGTCAGCCGGGCAAGAATGAAGCAGGGAAGCAAGCCCCGAATTCCTCCAACGTGTCGAACACTGGCGCGGCCCGGAAGCGATAAAGGGGTTCCGGAAATATAAACTAAGGAATTCGAAAGGTAAAATTCAGGTTGAACATATCTTTTTTTTAACATATTCTAGTTTGAAAGGAGAATTGAGTGAAGCTACAGGAAGTCAAAGATATACTTGACGCTGAAGTTATTGTCGGAAAGGACCTGTTAAACATGGAAGTAAGGACGGCATTCGGGGCGGACCTGATGAGCGATGTTCTCGCTTTCGCAAAACCGGGAAGCCTTCTTCTTACCGGCCTCACAAATCCTCAGGTTATCCGCACCTCCGACGTGCTTGATATAGCAGCTATCATTCTGGTGCGCGGGAAAAGACCCTTATCGGAAACAGTACAGCTTGCAGAGGAATTAAGAATACCGCTTTTGACCACAAAATTTATACTCTTTGAAGCCGTCGGCCGGCTCTACGCTCAAGGAGTCAGGGGCTGTATAGAAAAGGTCGGCGATACCCGTGACCTCTCATGATGTAATCGAACAAACCTTTCCCGTAGAAGGAGGATTCGAAAATGCCGGCCGGGTATCAAGCCGGGTAAAGGTACTCCTCGGGAAACGCAACCTCCCCAAAAACATAATCAGGCGTGCGTCAATTGTAACCCTCGAAGCCGAAATGAACATCTGCTCCTACGCACATCGGGGTACGATAACAGTCCGTGTTCTACCACATTTTATTACGATCGAAGCAGTAGACGAAGGACAGGGAATAAAAGACATCGAAATGGCAATGAGAGAAGGTTATTCAACCGCAACCGACCAGATACGCAGCCTCGGCTTCGGCGCCGGCCTCGGCCTGTCCAATATAAAGAGATTTTCCGATA
>CAIQJW010000022.1 GCA_903872255.1 uncultured delta proteobacterium
AAAGTCCGCCCTGAACGCCTCCTCCAACGCATTTCAGCCTCAGATCACCGGAGCCAAGCGTAAAAAGAATGCCAAACCGGATAAGATTGACGACGAGTCCTCCATCGGAATTCCTCCGCCTCCCGCTTCAAAGTGACGGGAAAGTTTTTCGGCAAATGGGCAGATCGGAATTTCATTTGCAGTATCACTTTTTCCCGCATTATTAATGTTAAGGAGGAATTTTGATAAGTTCTGTAGCTTCAGTCAAAATTGCCGTTTTGCCTCCAGGAACACTGCAGGCAGATGACGCGAAACCATTTACAATCGCTCTCGCCGGCGATTCTACTGTGTCCGAGTACCCTTCGGAAAGCCCGATACGGGGATGGGGTCAACTCATAGGAACTTGTTTCAAAGAGAATGTTAAGATTCTAAATTTCGCAGCAGGTGGGCGCAGCACAAAGACCTTCCTGAGCGAAGGCCGCTGGGAACCCATGCTGAAGGTAAAGCCCGACTGCATCCTCCTCCAGTTCGGTCATAATGACTCGCATGCCAAGGAGAATCCGGAGTCCACTGATGCCAACACCGATTACAAAGACTACCTTAGGAAATATGCGGACGAAGCGAAAGCCGCAGGCATTCAGATCATATTCATCACTCCGATGCACCGGAGAACTTTTGATAAGGACGGGGAACCTAGCAAGGAACTCCTCCCATATGCAAATGCCATGAAAGAAATAGCCTCCGAAAAGAAGATTGAATGCATCGACCTGTACAACTCAAGCGGACTCCTCTTCAAACGCCTGGGAGATGATGGTTCTGCAGATCTTTCCTGTTCGCCAAATGATCGGACCCACTTCTCGAAAAAGGGGGCGGAGGCGATGGCCGGTCTGATTATTGAAGAACTCAAGGGGAGTAATTCAGGTTTGAAAAATTCCCTTAAATCCCAGTGAGATCGCTTAAAATAGGACTTTATTTGCAAGCGTTAATCTAGGGATTTGTGAGTCTGGAGATGTCATTGAAAGTATATCGGGTTTTAACCTGACGTTTGGATGTCGGTTTAAAAACCGCCCTACTTATGAGGCAAAACACCCAGCTTAACGCTTGCCTTTATTTTGCTCTAACAACTTTAACAGTTCTTCGAAGCTAGCGTGTCTAACCTATTGAATACGAAGACACACTAAAGTTGTGAACACCAACAAGAGATATTCCCGCGACAACAGTTTTCTCGCATTTTGAAATCAGATTCCATGTTTAAAATTAAATTACTTGGTCACCCAATCCCAACGCCAATATGCGATGGAAACGAGGGAATTTCAATTTAAAATACCTTGAAATTTCTCTCATCTCCTATGACAAAACCATATTTAATATAAAGATATTTTAAATTATCTATATAAAAGCTATATAAAACTACTTGACATTAAAAATAAAATGTCATATAATCATAGGCATATCAAAATGAGGAGGAGGAGAATTGATGAAAACGCTCATGATCGGATTATTCTTGGCGGTGTGTATTGTCGGGCAGAATTTTGCAATGGCTGAAGACAGTAAGCCTGCAACGGGACAAGGTTTTTCGGAATTGACAACATGGGTTACGGTTGACGATAAAGAACAGTCCTTCGATAAATTTTTGAAAAAGGAAACGGTTGACGGCAAGGAGTTCTCCCATGTCACGATTGATCCTTCCCTGATTAGCGGAAAACTTGACACCAACAGCCACCGTTGCGGCATTATGGTAAAACTGAAAGAGTCCGCCCAAAAGGGAGAAAAGGTGAAAATGTCCTTCACTGCGAAAAGTCTTTCCGGCTCAAACAACCTGTCCATGGTCAGACCTGGCGGCGGATCGGCATTCAAGATCGTTCAGCTTACTGACAAGTTAGCCAAATATGATGTGATCATGGACAATATAGATCATGAAACATCTCATGTCTTATTCAACACGGTGGCAGACCAGAACGCCCTTAACATACAGCCTGTAGTAAAAGGGGAGTTCCTGATCGGAGACATCGTTGTCGAGACAGTACGATAATTCTATATAAAATTTCACTGTCCAGTGAAATTTTACATTTGGAGGATCTTCAATGTCCGGAGTTTCACGGCTTGGTTACAGGGCTGAGGTGGTTTACCAGAATCTACGCAATGAACTCATACAGGGGGCATATGCTCCGAATTCCAGACTGCCTTCAATGGATCAGCTTGCAAAAAAACACAATGTCACTTATGTGACTTTGCGTAAGGCCGCCTTGCGCCTTGCCGATGAGGGGATACTTGATATCAGGAACGGCTCCGGAATCTATCTGCGGAAGTCCGAGGCTAAAAAC
>CAIQJW010000023.1 GCA_903872255.1 uncultured delta proteobacterium
AGAGACTCGGCGATATCAAGTGTTATGCGCACTTTTCTGCCGGGCCGGCTAACTGTGGCCTTCGAAATATCGATGAGGTCCGTAATATCCTCTCCCGCATCGAATCTTCTGTCAAATTCATCTGTTGTTGTGGCTAAGCGTTTCTTCTTCATAGATCTTCCTCTCCCTGGCTCTTGAACGGCGTACGGAAATAATACGTACAGCATCATTCCTGACCGTAAAGATGGCCGTCCACAGCTTGTCGCCAATGGCGCCAATCTCGATCCACCTTTTTTCGATGGGATGCGGGGCTTCGATCTCAACCCTCTTTTCATCAAGCCAGATCTTTCGGGCATGATCAAAGTCGATTCCGTGCTTCTCAAGATTAGAGACGCTCTTTTCTTCATCCCATTCAAATATCATACGTATATTATACAGTAGTTGTACATATTTGCAACATTGTTGCGGATAATCTGATAAATACCGTAGATTTCAGGAAGGAAAAAAGCCGCGAGAAGCCTACCGGTTTTTGTTGGGGGCAGCTACGTGCCCGGACCTGGGGCGGGTCAAAAACTGCGAATTCATCTCATTAAGGCGGGCACTTGGCGCAGATGGACCTGAACTGCATGGTGCTGAGGTACCTGTCGCCGCGGTCCGGGAAGAGGACGACTATCGTTCCGTGATCGATCCTCTGCGCGATCCTTAAGGCTACGGCTGCGGCTGCGCCGCTTGAGGTCCCTACGAAGATGCCTTCTTTGCGTGCGAGGAGCCCGGTCAGTTCGAATGCCTCGCCGTCCTCGACCATTTCCTTCATATCGAGATTTTCCCGGTGATATATCCCGGGGACAATGGACTCGGTCATGTTTTTCAGACCCTGGATAGTGTGGCCCATCACGGGTTCGACACCGACGATCTTTACGGATGGCTTGACGGATTTGAGGTAGCTTCCGGTACCCATCAGGGTGCCCCCCGTTCCCATGCCAGCCACGAAATAATCGACCTCGCCGTCCGTCTGGCGGTATATTTCAGGCCCGGTGGTCTCAAAATGGGCCAGGACATTGTCCGGATTTTCGTATTGATTCGGCATGTAATACTTCTTAGGTTCACCATTTAACAGTATATGCGCCTGCCGGATAGCGCCGTCAATGTTCTCCTTTGCAGGGGTAAGAAATACCTCGGAGCCAAGGCCCTGCAGTATCAGGCGGCGTTCGTTGCTGACACAGGCCGGCATGCACAATTCGACACGATATCCCTTGGCTGCCCCGATCATTGCGATGGTTATGCCCGTATTGCCCGACGTCGGCTCGAGGATCGTCTTGTCTTTCGTTAACTCTCCCCGTTCTTCAGCCTTCGTTATCATATAAAGGGCAGGGCGGTCCTTTACCGAACCTCCGGGATTGCATCCTTCCAGTTTACACATGACCTTTACGTTCGGATTGGGATTAATATTGCATAATTCCACGAGTGGCGTGTTGCCGATTGCGGAAAGGATGTTCATCGCTATTGCCTCTCAATCAAGCTTAGATTCTAAAAAACATTAACAGAAGCGCGGTCAATGCACAAGCCCAATCAAGGAGTTGCGCGTGAACGCACGGTGCCGCCTTCTCTGCCCGGCAATATTTTCCTAGAAACAGCCGAGCTGACAGCCCGTTATCTTTATCTTGTATTCATTCAGCAGATCGCCCATGTCCTTGTATGTAATGCCCTCATCTTCGGCGAGTTTGCGCGCCTCCTGGCAGGAGATCTTTCCGTCCTGTAAATGGGTTTTTACTTTTTCAATTATTGCCTGTTTATCCATCAGCCATCTCCTCTTTGAAATATCCTGGATCTATCATGAATTCAATTTTTCAGCCAATTCATTGTCAAATCCTGCGGCCCGCTCCAATTCAAAGGTTCCGGGCTGCCGCAATCATCCTTATTCTCATCGGGCATCTCGCTGTAATGCCGGACGAGGATATGATCAAACAACGGGGTGTGATTTTCTCAGCCATTCTTTGATACGGGGGCATTCCCAGGGAAGCGTGCCGCAGAAGCCGGATTCCTGCTTGTCGGGGCACGCGGTGCATATCTGCCAGTGACCGCAATCTATGCCTGTCATCAATGATGCATCGCATTCAGTGCACCATAGATATCCGCATACACAGCACAAACCTACCGTGGCGTCATTGACGGAGTCTACTCCCGAACAGTCCATTGTGTTAGGACACCCGCAATGAGGACACGAGCGCAGGTGGTTATCCCTGTCAACATTCCTGTTTTTTTCGACGGCAAGCAGAAGGGCATCCTGTATATCATCGGGAAGAAATTCCCACATTCTCAAGAGACTGCCCGATATCACCTTACCCATAGATCGCCACCCTTCCCGGAAAAGATATGGAAGGTATTGTAGCACAGAAGAAATACGTGGACAATGACATTGCTTTCTTATCCCCGGCCTCAGGAAATTGTTTATTTGTTCCGAAAAACTCCTTTTTCATAAATGACCATCTCCCTGCCGTCGGCCAGATGGGCCGTTACCGTTTTTGACTCGGTGTTGACGAGGTCCCAGTGAAGGGCCGAGTCATTGAAACCGAGTTTGCCCTTCATCTCCTTTGTTAACCGCGCCGGGTTGCCGCTGAACGTATCGCTGTATGATGCCCCGAGGGCGAGATGGCAATTGCCGTCGGTACCTCCGAAATTTTCGTCAAACAGCGTATCTGCCATAAAACGGTCGATCAGGGAAAATCGCTTATCGGTAAGCGAAAACTCGCCGACCCGGGACGCTCCCCGGTCCATTGCTACCTGTTTTTTCAGGAATTCCCCTCCCTTTTTTGCTTCCGCCTCGACGACTTTTCCCTTTTTGAATACCAGGCGTACGCCTTCGACATAATTGCCGCTGCGAAATGAAGGCAGATTCGCATAGTAGACACCCTCGGTCCCGCGAAAGTCGGGCGACAGGAATACCTCGAAGCTCGGGATATTATGACCTGAAATACCCGCCCATTTTCGTTTATCCCCCGGGGTGAGGACAAGGTCCATATTCCGGGAAACCACGCGGAAATATTTCACCTTGAGACCGCTCAGCCATTTCTTGATCCCGGCTGCCTCGGCATGAATGGCCTCCCATTTCCGGACCGGGTCCTTCAGGTTGAGGAAGCAGGCCTTTTTGATCTGCTCGGCATACGCTGAAAGCGGCATCTTTGCGTGCTTCGCAAGTGCTGCCGTCGGGTACGTGCACAATGTCCAGCTGTATACGCCCCTCTCCTCCCTTTTATCCATTATCTCCCGGAAGGGCTTGCGTGAAACGAGGACCTTTCCTATCCGTGACGGGTCGATATCCTTAAGGTACGTAAGCGACCCGGGAGCGCGAAGAAAGATCCGGCCGCTGACGGCCTGGTACAGTTCCCTGTCGCCCGGGGGCAGAAATTTAAGCTGCGGTTCGCTCGCCATTTGATAAAAGGTATGTTCCATGGTATTAGTGAGTCCCATGCGCTGGACAGGATACATGTCCCTTTCGAGGATCTTGCGATAGAGTATCTCCGCCAGGCCGAGCGCCGCAGGATCATACTGGACAAGGACCACATCACCTTTCTTAAATGCGCCCTTTCGGGCGGTCGATAATCCCCAGAGCAGGACATCGGCGTATTTCTCCAGGACCTCTTTATCAAACATTAATTACTCTCCTCTAAACTCTTTCGTTAAATACATACCGGCATACTATTCCGAGAATACCTGTGCCGAGAAAATGAATATTTTTGTCTCTTTATCCTTCCATGCATCATCGGTCAGCCCGGCTTTTGAGCACGTATTGCGGAGGAATTCATCCCTGTTCCATTTATAGTGGGTTGCCACCTGCGGCAGAAGCAGGCCGGAATTACCGTCTTTGACTATATAAAGGCCATGCCTGCCCACAACGATCTCATTCGGTGACCGTATGAGCTTCAAGGGGGAAAGCACCGATATCTCTATCGATATATCCTTAAGCTCATTATCTGTCACGGGCCGAAACCTCATATCGCGCGATGCCGCGGCCACGGTCATTTCAACGACGGACCGGTAAAGAGGCGCGACCGGTTTTATGAAGCCTATGCATCCCCGCAGCTGCCCGTCCCTGTTGAGGGTGACAAACACTCCCGACCTCTCGGAGAGCCGGCCGTCTTTCATATCGATATTCGGGGCCGTCTTCGACGAGACATATTCTTCGAGGGTTTTTCGGGCAATGGAAAGAAGCTTCTTCTTCTGGGTTTCGGTAAGAGGCGGAAGGTCTTTTTCGTCGGATTTCGCGAAAGACACCGAACCATACCCGACAACCCGGGACCTGTCCCCGCCGGCATCCCCGGAATTTGCATAACCAAGGACCTCGGCCTCCCCGCCGATACCACTCGCTATCTTCATGACCGCAATTACCGCAGGCGCCGCACACAGCTCGTTGTCTTTGCGCGTGATGCTGTTGTCATAAAGTCTTTCCCATGACAGGCCTTCTATCTGCCTCAAAGTCGACATGTCCATTGTCTTCGCTATGCTGTCTGCGTGATAATGGGACATATCCGATGATACGACGAGCACCGCCCGGCCTTTGCTCCTCGTAATGACCCCTTTCAGGATATCGGATAATTGGGCGATGCCCTCCTTGTTAATGCGCCCCGTGAGCAGCGGGACTATCCTGACGTCCTTAAATGTTCTCTGCAGGAAGGGGAGCTGGACTTCGAGAGAATGCTCCCCGTCAAATGCAGAAGGCATGTTCTTTATAATGCCGCCGGATGATGCCAGGCTTTTCGCCACGGCGGAATCGATGGCCACATTGCCGAGCGGGGTTTCCCAATTCCCTTCGGGATATACCGCTACACCATCAAAAAAGGCCCGGTGACTTGAACCGAGAAGAATGACCGTCTTTGCCTTCGTCCCCTTTAACGCCATCCAGGAACATGCCGCGACCCGGCCTGAATAGATATATCCCGCATGGGGAGCCATGACCGCAAATGTCCCGGGCGTGCCCGAGCATCCTTCGGAAGCGGCATTTCTGAGGTAACCATCGACCAGTGTTTCAAGATCATGGCGGTCGCCGGGATAGAACGAGCCGGCAAAGGCAGGCTTTTTTACCGCCGCGTTCGTTTGGCCTGCATCCGCGCAAGGGTTAAAAACCAGAAAAAAGGCGACCGCAAACAAGGCCAGCAAGTGAATGCCGGTTCTTTTCAATCTTCTTATCGGCTCCATATTCCCCCTATACGCGTTAGGCATTGAGGACATTTATCGTCCTTCATAATGTTTGCAAGCACACTGTAACCCGATCTCTCAATGAGAAGTTTCCTGCATTTCGGGCAGTATGTATTTTCGCCGGGATGGCCGGGAATATTTCCTATATACGCAAATTTAAGGCCCGAAGAAATTGCTATCTCCCGCGCACGCTCAAGGCTCTTAAGCGGCGTTGGAGATACGCCGGTCAGCTTATACATGGGATAAAACCGGGAAAAATGAACGGGAGTATTGGGCCCGGTCTCCTTGACAAGCCAGGCGCACATCGCCGTTATCATTTTCTCGTCATCGTTATATCCCTGTAAGATGAGATTTGTTATTTCCACCCAGACGCCGGAACGCTTCAGGGTCTTTATCGTAGAAAGCACCGGGTCGAGTTCGCCCTCGCACATCGTCGCATAGAAGGCCGGCGAAAAGCCCTTAAGATCGATATTGACAGCGTCAATGTACTTACAGAGTTCTTTCAGCGGGGCCTGGTTGATATAGCCGTTGGAATGGGACACGTTCAATATGCCGCGCTTGCGGGCAATCTTCGCAATATCGAACATGTACTCATAAAAATTGGACGGTTCGGTATAGGTGTAGGCGATGCTTTTGCAGCCCTTTTGCACGGCCAGGTTCACGACATCGTCCGGGGACATTTTCATATTGTTGACGTCTACCGGGGACGCCTGGGATATCTGCCAGTTCTGGCAAAATTTGCAGCGCAGGTTGCATCCGGCGCTTGCAAGTGACAGGGAAAATGTCCGGGGAAGGACATTAAAGAACGGTTTCTTTTCGATAGGATCGACATGGACCGCGCACGGCGAACCGTAACCCAGGGAATAGAGCCTGCCTCCAATGTTCCTGCGTGCCCGGCAGAACCCTGTTTCACCGTCGGGAAGGGTGCATTGACGAGGACACAACACGCACTCCACGGTCTTCGCCGGCCTTTTTCTGTAATATCGGGCTTCCTGGTATTTTGGCTCGGATGCCGCGCTTAAGGCTGTACGGACATTGAGGGAAAACATGAGTGGTGCAAGGCTGGCGATCTTTATAAAATCTCGTCTCTTCAAAGTGTCTACCATTGTAAAACCTTAGAAATCCCCTGTTATTATACTATTTTCTCCGGGGAGATAACAGCATAAGAATGCAGCAAACCTTGACCGCAAAAAGAAAGATGCAGGTTTTTACGAGCCCCATGAGGGGGAACAGAAAAAAGCCTCCGGTGATCCCCCCGAAAAACCCTCCTACGAGATCGATGCCGTAGATAGGTCCCACCGCTGCCCTTTGCGGCCGCATGTTTCTGTATACCTCTACTGCGATAGGGAATTCGACTCCCGCGAAGAACCCGGAAATAAAGAGCAATACCAGGAACAGGGAACTTAGGGATAGATGGTCGAGCTTTTGAAAAACACCGGTCAACAGGAATATCGCGGGTACGATAAGACATACGGCTGCAATTGCCGCCTCTGCCGCCATCAACGCCCGTGAAGGTGATCGCAATTTTCTCGAAAATGTCCCGGCAGACAGGGCGCCGCCGGCCATACCGGTCATGAGCATCGTTATGAGCATCCCGATCTCGTGGAAAACATAGCCGGACCGTACCTGGTATATAAAGATAAGCAACAACTCGAGCACCATGACGGAAAAGCCCGTTGTAAGCGTCACAAAACAGACGGGAACCGGGCCGTGCCTTCCCCGGAGCACGAATCCGGCAGCGGTAAGGCCGGCGCTCATTATGAGGAACAATGACAGGCCGTATTTTTCGAGTGCCGTAAAAATACTTTTCAATGAAGGATCATGAAGGGCATTATCAAAAGCTATTGCGTAATAAAGGCCCATCGGCGCAAGGTCATGATTGGCCTTTGCCCGTGAGTCCTTTATCGCTGACCGGAACCATTGAGTTCTTTCCGGGTCGAGACGGTAGGAAAGGTGCGGCAACGAAATGAGCTTCAGCGGCAGGGCGTAGCCCTTAAGCCGTTTATCCATATGGGGCGCTGAAAGGTCAACGGCAGTCTTCGAAGGAGATGCCATGAATATGTTCTCTTCGCCG
>CAIQJW010000024.1 GCA_903872255.1 uncultured delta proteobacterium
GGGCAGGACGACAACTACGATGAGGGCAACAACAATGATCGCAACGGGATAGATCATTGCGCTTTTCACTTTTTTCTTAAGCTTTTCGGATTTCTCAATATAAATAGCCAGCCTCTGCAGGACATTATCGAGAAGACCTCCCTCTTCGCCGGCAACTACGAGGTTGATATACAGTTCATCAAAGCATTGCGGATATTCCCGTAAAGCATCTGCAAAACGGGAACCGCCTTCTATCCGCTCCTTTATATTTTTGACCATGCCCCGGAAGTTCAAATCCTCGATCTGGTTAGCGAGAATGTCAAGAGATTGCACGAGCGGCAGGCCCGACGTGATCATGGTTGAAAGCTGCCGGGTGAACAGCAGTATCTCGAGGTTCTTTACCTTTTTTTTCGGGTTGAATTTACGTTCTTTTGCCTTGACCTCGACGGCATTTGAAAGGGTGACCCCGTCTTTTCTCAAAGCGGCGCGCAGTTCGTTAATTGAACCGGCCTTCGCAACGCCTTTTTGCGGCTGACCCGAAACTGTCTTCCCTTCCCATTGATATTGGGGCATGACTCAATAATACATGATTAAACATCTTTTGCAAAGAAAAAATTACATTAACACGTGCTTGGTGGCATAAGCTGTTTCAGCTCTTAAGTTTTGTGGGCTAAGTTGAGATAATTGTTGGATAAAGTTGGGGGGTTCCGCGTCCCTGGCCCCATTGAGATCATTGGCCCGGAAACAACGCAGAACCCCCCAAGAAAATTCCCTACTGCCTTATAACAGCGTAGAATGTCGTATTTTCCCTTTGGATCAGCATCACGATACCTTCTTTAATATTGGAATTCTTTAAGGCGTTCTTGAATTCCCCGACGCTTCGCACCGGTTTTCTCCCTATTTCCCTGATAACGTCTCCGGAGCGGATGTCGGCATCCTGGGCTGGCGAGCCGGGTAAAACATCCGTAACTATAACACCGCGTACATCTTTTTTCAGGTTCAGATGCTTTGCCACTTCTGCGGTAATATCCTGAACAACGAGCCCGATGTCCTTTTCTACCTCGGTCTTTTTCGTCTTAAGTGCTTCATCCTGGAGCTCCCCTACTACCACATCGACTTCCATCTGTTTCTTGTCCCTGATAAGGACGATCCTTGCCTTCTTGCCTATCTCGGTCACTGCAACCAGGCGGGGCAGCGTATCGTTGTCTTTAACCTTCTTGCCGTTATACGAGACGATGAGGTCGCCCCTTCTGATCCCCGCTTTCTCTGCCGGGCTATTTTCCATGACATCGGCCACAAGAGCACCTTCAGATTCTTTGATCCCAAAGGTTCTTGCTATCTCGGGAGTAATTCTCTGGATGACTATCCCGAGCCAGCCGCGTGCTACCTTGCCTTTGCTCTTAAGCTGAGCAAGCATATCGCGCGCGACATTGATGGGGATCGCGAAACCTATCCCCTGACCGCCTGAGACGATGGCGGTATTTATGCCGACCACCTCGCCCTTCAGGTTAAGTAGTGGCCCCCCGCTGTTGCCGGGGTTGATCGAGGCGTCGGTCTGAATGAATTCGTCGTAAGGGCCGGCCCCGATGATCCTTCCCTTCGCGCTGACGATCCCGGCCGTAACCGTGTGTTCAAGGCCGAACGGGTTGCCTATCGCAACAACCCAGTCTCCCACCTGCAGGGCCTCCGAATCTCCGAACACGGCTACAGGCAAAGACTGCCGAACGTCAACCTTGATAAGGGCTATGTCGGTTTTTGGATCGCGTCCGATGATCTTTGCATCATATTCCTTTTCGTCCGAAAGCTTTACCTTGATGGTCGACGCTTTCTCGACAACGTGGTTGTTCGTAAGGATGTACCCTTCCTTGTCGATAATAAAACCGGACCCCAGGCTGCGCTGCTTGTACTCCCGGCGCGGCCCGTTCCCGAAGAATTTATCGAAAAAATCATCGCCAAAAAAATCCTTGAATGGATTGTTCGGGCCGACGAAAGGGCCCTGGCCGCCCGGGCCTTTTGTTACAGCCGTAGTGCTGATATTGACGATTGACGGTTTGGCCTGGTTGACAAGTCCCGCGAAGGACGGCAGACCGTTCGAGAATGCCGCCACGTTCCTGACATTCTGGGCTACTTCGGGCGCCGCCTGGCGCCGATCGGCAGTCACCTGTGACCTCACATATGCGAAACCGACGGCCGCGATCATCAGAATACAAACGGTTATAACAAGTCGTTTGTTCTTCATACAAAAACCTCCATCAAGACATAGGTAATTTAATGACGAAAAGACTTCCAGCAGCGGGCGTCGATTCGACCTCGATCGTTCCGTGGTGCGCTTCTGCGATCCATTTACTGATCGAGAGGCCCAGCCCGCTCCCGCTTGCGCGCTTGCGAGACCTGTCCGCGCGGTAAAATCTGTCGAAAATATATTTTATGTCGCCGGATGCTATGCCCGGCCCATCATCTTTTACATTTACACAGGCGAACCCGTTCTGCGTGTACGACGACACAGCGACGTATCCGCCATTATGCCCGTATTTTATGCCGTTTTCAACGATATTTGTGATCATTCTGCGGAGTTTGAGCTCATCCCCGATTATCCGGATATCTTCGAGGTCCTTAGCTACTATTTCCACGTGCTTGTTTTCTCCGAAGATCTTCATATTCAAACAGACGTCTGCAAGGAGATCCCTGAGATCTACCTTGTCGACGTTCAGGCGAATGTCCTTGGTCTCTGCCTTCGAAAGCAGGAGCAGGTCGTCAATGATGTGGCTCATCCTGTCGATCTCTTCAAGGTTGCTCTGGAGTGATTTTTTGTATTCCTCGTTCGCCCTGTCCTTTCTGAGCGCCAACTCGGTCTCGCCTTTCAATATCGTCAATGGCGTCTTCAGCTCGTGGGATACATCGATGCTGAACTGGTTGATCCTCTGGAAAGAATCCTTCAAACGGGCGATCATTGCGTTGAATGTCTCCGCCAGGCGGCCAAGTTCATCTTTCCGCCCCTTAAGTTCGATCCGTTCGTCAAGGTTGCTCGATGATATCTTTACGGCCGTCCTTCGTATCTGATCGACCGGCTTCATTGTCTTTTTCGCCATGAAGTAACCGGCAATGATCGTGCCGCCCGTGGCTGTAATGATACTCACTATCATTATTATGAGGAGGCGCTTCATGGTATCCTCGAATTCTTCCAGCGAGGAACCCACCTGTACGATACTGACTGTTTTTTTGTTCTCAAGGATGGGCATCGTTATCATGCGCAGTCTCGGCCGAGCTGTTTCAATTGTTTCGTAGACGATCTCTCCTTTGAGCGCTTTTTCGAGCGTGACAAAACTTACCGGGACGGCCTCCGCCTCCAGATCGTTTAGCCGGGCCCCGATCTTGCCGGATGCATCGATGATCTGGATAAATTTGCCTTTCGGTTTCTTTCCGAGAGTATTCTCGAGATAGCGCTCGAAATTGCCGAAAAAGCTCTGGTTGTGGGTCTCCATCATTGACGAGGAAAGGACCTCAGCTATCGATTTGATCTTGGTGTCAATGCTTTTTTGAAGGCTGTTCTGAAAATATATATAGACGCCGCAGCAGAAGGTTATCAGTATTAATGCCAGGATGCCGCCATACCAGAGGGTCAATTTCCATTTAATGGGAAGGTTAAGGCTTTTCATTATCTTCTTTGAGGATATAACCCACCCCGCGGACCGTGTGTATAAATTTCCTGTCCGTCAGGAGCTCGATCTTCTTTCTCAGAAAATTAACGTAGACATCAACTATGTTCGAAGAATCGTCCTGGCTTTGCCAGGCATATTCAGCCATCTCTTTCCGCGTCAAAGGTCTTTCGTAGTTGCGCATCATATATTCCATGATAAGGAACTCTTTCTCGGTAAGCTCTGCCTCTTTATCTCCGACCGATAGTCTCCTGCTGTAGGGGTTAAGGACCATTTCACGATATTCGAGGGTGAGCGGCACGGCTTTACGGCTTCGCCTTAAGAGCGCGCGGATACGGGCGAGAAGCTCATCGAAAGAGAACGGTTTCGTGAGGTAGTCATCACTGCCCAAATCGAGCCCTTTTATGACATCTTCCTTTGTGCTCTTGGCGGTGATGATCAGTACGGGGGTTTCGATCTCGTCCTGCCGCATCCGCTTCAGTACTTCCAAACCGTCTATTTCGGGTATCATGAGATCGAGAAGCACAATGTCGTATTCCTTCGTCTTGATGAGCTCGAGGCCTTTGCTGCCATCCTCCGCCACCTCGACGGTATACCCCTCTTCCTCGAGACCTCGCATAATAAAATTTGAGACCTTAATTTCATCTTCGACAACGAGAATTTTCATAATGACAATAATATAGTATAAAATCGCCTCTTGTACAATTTTTCGTTTTTTCCCGAAATAGCGGGCATGAGCGGGGCATCATCCGTTGTTTCTGCTTAATTTCTTTGACAAAACAGAGGGGATGCTATTTAGTATTATGTTCCGAGCTTAAATCATTATCGGTTATTGGTGTACAAACCAAATCCAATCGAATTCAGGGAGGACCGGACCCATGACTCTTCTCGAGGCCTATATTATCACTTTTACCGCGAGCTTCTGCACCCTTGTCATTGAAATGGTGGCAGGACGCATCCTGGCGCCTTTTGTCGGTGTTTCGATCTACACATGGACAAGCATTATAGGGGTTATACTGGCAGGCATCAGTGTCGGGGCTTTTATCGGCGGCAAACTCATTGACCGGTTCCCCACGCGCAAGACCCTCGGCTGGCTGCTTCTCATTTCGGGGATTACAGCCCTCACCATCATACCCCTTACACACGCGGTCGCGGCGTATCGTTTTCCTGTTTCACTGATGGCGCGCATCTTCATCATCACGTCGATAATATTTTTCATACCGGGCTGTGTCCTTGGGACAATATCACCGGTCGTGGTAAGGCTTACACTGAAAAACCTCGAGAATGCCGGAAACACGATCGGAAAGATCTATGCCCTGTCGACCCTGGGGGCTATAATCGGGACCTTTGTCACGGGGTTCTTCCTTATCTCGTGGATGGGAACAAGGACGATCGTCCTTGTGATGGGGATCATCCTGATACTGGCGTCACTTCTTTCAGGTTCGCTTCTTCGGAAAAAGGCCAGCGTGGCCATTTTCATTATCATTGCCGCCCCGTGCCTCTTTTTGGTCCAGACCTATCTTTACAGTGTCCCGTTGAGCGGCAAAACATATTATTATAAAGAAAGCGATTATTACACGATAAAGCTCTCCAAGACAATGAGCTCCGACAAAGAAACGGAGCTTGATGCTATGGTGCTCGACAATCTTATCCATTCGTACGTGAACCTCAAAGACCCGACGCATATCGAATATGAATATGAGCGGATCTATGCCGATGTGCTCAAATGGAAGTTCGACCAGGATACGCCCTTCAAGAGCCTGACCATCGGAGGCGGAGGTTATACATTTCCCCGCTACATAGA
>CAIQJW010000025.1 GCA_903872255.1 uncultured delta proteobacterium
AAATGTCGGGAACCCACCCGTAAATTCTTCAAATGACACATCGGCCCGTTCGACGAAGGCCCCGGAAGGGCCCGTACGCGCCCAGCGGACCAATTGTTCAACCGTTTCTTTCTCGCCTTCGCATATGATCTCGACGGATCCGTCCGGAAGGTTCCTTACCCACCCGGTAAGGCTAAGACCCGTTGCTTCCTGCTTGGTCCGATACCGAAAGAACACGCCCTGGACTATGCCGTGAACAATTATATGCGCCCTTGTCTTCATTTAAGTGAAAGCCTTGTTATATCAAAGCCCTGTCAAACCCAGCCTGTAAACATTCTTATTGTTGGCAGAGGGTTTTTGTATTATACTTATCACAACATTCATATAAAATCCAGCTTGCGTCGGGCATTTGAGGGGAAAACAGAATATGTACAGATTGGGTATAGATATTGGCTCTGTGAGCATCGACACGGCGATCCTGGACGAGAGCGGAAGTATCGTCAAATCTCAATATATCCGCCACAAAGGAAAACCTTACGTTGTGGCCAGAGATGTGATCGAACAGGCCATGCGTGAATATGACATTGAATTTATGGCAACGACCGGTACGGGGGCCAAGATGTTCGCCTCGCTGATCGGGGCCCCTTTCATAAATGAGATCGTGGCCATTTCGCGGGCCATGGGTAATTTATATCCCTCAACGGGAAGCATTATAGATATAGGCGGAGAAGATTCGAAGCTTATCATATTCGAACATACGGGCAAAAAGCATGCCCCTTTTCGGGTAAAGGATTTTTCGATGAATGCGTTATGCGCCGCCGGCACAGGTTCTTTTCTCGATCAGCAGGCGTCCCGGCTTTGCTTTACGATCGAGGAATTCAGCGAGGTTGCCCTGAAGGCCGCCAATATCCCCCGGATAGCGGGGAGATGCACCGTTTTTGCAAAATCCGATATGATCCATCTTCAGCAGATCGCAACACCTGATTTCGAGATAGTGGCAGGATTATGTTATGCACTGGCGCGCAATTTTAGAGGCAATATCAGCAAAGGCAAGGAACTTAAGGCCCCTGTTGCGTTCATCGGGGGCGTTGCCGCCAATGCCGGGATGAGGAAGGCCATCAAAGATGTCTTCGAATTAACGGATGAAACATTTTTTGTTCCCGAGAATTACACGTCGATCGGGGCCGCAGGAGCCGTTTTTGCCGTCATCGAAGATCCCGCGCTCAAGATTTCCTTCGCCGGGCTCGAGAAGCTCAATGCCTACCTCAATGAAGAGAGCGATGAGCCCACGCATGATCCTTTGACCCTCTCTCATGAAAACATTAATATCGCGTACGACATGAAATCCATAACGGAAAAGACGCGGGTTTATCTTGGGGTTGATGTCGGGTCCATCAGCACGAACCTCGTGATCATCGACGAGAAGAGAAATGTGCTTGCAAAGAGATACCTGATGACTGAAGGGCGTCCGCTCGAAGCCGTCAAGAGAGGGCTTGCCGAGATCGGTGAAGAGATAGGGGACAGGATAGAGATTTTAGGTGCCGGCACGACCGGTTCGGGCCGTTACCTGACGGCCGATTTTCTGGGAGCGGACATTGTCCGAAATGAAATAACGGCGCAGGCGCAGGCTGCGATATCTATCGACCCTTCGGTCGATACTATCTTTGAGATCGGCGGCCAGGATTCGAAGTATATCAGTATAGACAACGGGGTCATCGTCGATTTCGAAATGAATAAGGCGTGTGCCGCAGGTACGGGGTCCTTTCTTGAGGAACAGGCGGAAAGGCTTGATATATCGATAAAGGAAGAATTCGGGAGACTGGCGCTCAGTTCAAAAAAACCGGTAAAGATGGGTGAGCGGTGCACCGTATTCATTGAGTCCGATGTGATCCACCAGCAGCAGCGGGGCGCTGAACGTGAAGATATTGTAAGCGGCCTTGCATATTCCATCGTTCAGAATTACCTGAACAAGGTCGTCGTTGACCGGCGGGTTGGCAAAAGGATATTTTTTCAGGGCGGCACCGCCTTCAATAAAGGCGTCGTGGCCGCTTTCGAGAAGATTGTCGGGATGCCGATAACGGTTCCTCCCCACCATGATGTAACGGGGGCCATCGGGGTCGCCATCCTTGCCATGAAAGAAAGAACATGGGACACAAGCGGATTCAAGGGGTTTGACCTCAGCAAAAGGGCATACACGGTGGACACCTTCGAATGCAAGGGGTGCGAGAATCTCTGCGAGATACGCAGGGTCACCGTCGAAAACGAGGCGCCGCTCTATTACGGCAGCAGGTGCGAGAAATATGACGTTGTCCGCAAGAGCGGCAAGAAGGAAATGACGGACCTTTTTGCACAGCGCGAACAACTCTTGAATGACACCCATGATAAAAAGGGCGGGAAGTACACGGTCGGCATACCGAAGGTCCTTCATATGCACGAACTCCTGCCGTTCTGGAAAGCCTTTCTCAGCGAATTAGGCTTCAATGTTGTCGTATCCGACATGACAAACAAAAAAACGGTACGGGACGGTGTCGAAAATATCATCGTTGAGAGCTGTTTCCCGATAAAGCTGGCGCATGGTCACGTTATGAACCTGATCCAGAAGGGTATTCGCAATATATTCATCCCGAGCGTGATAAGTCTCAGGAAACCTTCGGCACATGCGAGAAATTCATTCGCCTGTCCCTATGCCCAGTCCTTGCCTTACACCATAAAAGGCTCTATCGACTTTGATCATAAAAAGGTGCGCATCTTTACTCCGATAATCAAATTCGGCGAGGGGGATGAGACAGTCCTTAGTGACCTGACCGAGCATTTAAAGCCGTACAAGATATCCGCGAGAAGGGTAAAGAGCGCATTTGAAAAAGCGATCCAGGTCCAGGATTCTTTCTACAGTAGCCTGACTAAGGTTGGAAATGATTTTTTAAAGTCGCTGGGAAAGAATGAAAAGGTCATGGTGATAATCGGGCGCCCGTACAATAGCGCGGACGCGGGGGCTAATCTCAATATGCACAAGAAATTGCTCAGCCTTGGCGTCCAGGCGATCCCGATGGATATGCTGCCCATCAATGAGATGATCGAAGACCCGGCCGATCTCGAACAGATGTACTGGGGTTATGGCCAGAAGATATTGAAGGCCGCGCGGGCAGTCAAAAATAACAAGAATCTTTATGCCATCTGTGTAACCAGCTTCGGCTGCGGCCCCGACTCCTTCATATCCCACTTTTTCAAGAGAATAATGGGAAACAAGCCGTATCTGTCCCTTGAAATAGACGAGCACAGTGCGGATGCGGGTATTGTCACCAGGCTTGAGGCATTTCTTGACAGTATCAACAATGCTCATTTTGACGAAAAGATTTCCGAACGCGAGCAGGTCCCCTTTGAGCTGAACGGGAAGCCCAGGAAGATGTATATTCCCTATATGTGCGACCATGCCCATACGCTTGCAGCGGCATTCAGAGGGTGCGGTATAAATGCGGAGGTCATGGGGGAGTCCAATGAGGAGACCGTACTTATAGGAAGGCGTTTCACGTCGGGAAAAGAATGTTACCCCTGTATCCTGACGACGGGGGATATGCTTCGTACCGTTCGCAGCCCCGGTTTTGACCCGGAGAAAAGCGCTTTCTTCATGCCGTCAGGCGATGGTCCATGCCGTTTTGGGCAATACAACCGCTTTCACAGAATGGTCCTTGATGAAGAAGGTTTTTTGAATGTCCCCATATATGCCCCGAACCAGGACCACCGGTTCTACAAACAGTTGAATATTGTCGGGAGCAAGTTCAAGCGCCTGGGATGGAGGGCGGTTGTCGCCGCCGACCTTTTGACGAAAATACTTCATGAGACACGGCCGTACGAAAAAATACCCGGGGAGGCAGACGGGGCCTACGTTGAATCGCTGGAAAAGGTATGCCTCTGCATAGAGAACGGCGCCCAGGATATCGATGTCGTGCTAAAGGATGTCCTCAGGAAATTTTCGGCGATAGACCGCACGCGGGAAAAACGGCCGACAATAGGGCTCGTTGGCGAGATCTATATACGTACGAACAAATTCAGTAATTCGCAGCTTATCAGGACAGTGGAGGATTTGGGCGGTGAGGTCTGGCTTGCGCCCGTTTCGGAATGGATCTCGTATACCAATTATACCGGCAAAAGGAAGAGCAAAAAGAGGGACGGCCTGCTCGGTGTGATCAGTTTCCTTATAACCGAATATATCCAGAATAAAGACGAGCATTTTATGGAAGAGATCTTCTTGCCTTTCATAAAGTATGGCCACGAGCCAAAGATAAAAGATATACTCGCCA
>CAIQJW010000026.1 GCA_903872255.1 uncultured delta proteobacterium
GTCCTGGTTTTTTCGAGCACCTTCCGCAAGGTGGCCCGGGAGGCGAAAGTGCCGGTATCGATAATTGTACACCGGGGCAATACCTCGGGTATCTGCTCGCGGGTAACGATCAGCACTTCCTCGATCATATCCGAAGCAAGGAGGCGCCGCAAGGCAGGCAGGAACAGGGTCCCCGCTCTAAATGTGCAAACAGCCGTTACTGGTCTCATTTTTCCCCATATCGTAGCATGCCCGGCCGAATTTTTAAAGAAAGACCGGAATGTTCTGCACAAAATGTTGCCTCGCGTTCCAGCCCCGATGGATATTTATCCGAGAGCAACCTGGCTGAGCAGTATCACATCGCGCAAAGATGCGAGCGACGGGACATGAGATACTGCCAGATCAAGATTGTTAAGGCCCGCCGGGATATATCCAAGAAAATCCTCAAGCCCTTTTACTTTTCCAAGAAAACCGTACGCGCCGAGCGCCTGCATCAGGCGCTCTACTGAAGCGTCCCAGAAAGATCCCAGGTATGCATCCCAGTCGATCTCCTGCGATGACAGAACGTAGTAAAAGGAAAGGAGCTCTTCACGGCCTTCATCCGGGATCGATACGTACGGGTCGCACAAGAGCGATGCGAGATCGTAGAATGGATTACCGAACCGCATACCCTGGAAATCGATAAAATACGGCTCGCCGTTTCGGACCATTATGTTCCGGGACTGGAGATCGCGATGAACGAGGCATCGCGGGACAGCACACAGCCTTTCGGTAAGGGCGGCGAATTCGCTCCTGAGCTTTGCCTCGAACCCTGGATCAAGGGTCAAGCCGCTGTATCGTTTGACGAAATTATCGAGAAAATAATCCTGCTCCCAGAGATAGAGATCAGGATCGAACCCGTCCATAAGCCGGGGTACTCCCGAAGAGAGATTTTTCTCTGTTAATCGGTGCAGCCTCTGTACGGCTCCGAGGGTTTTCTGATAGAGAATGCACCTTTCAGGCCATTCGCGGTTACCCAGCGAAAAAAGATCGATATCGCCGAAGTCTTCCAGCATCATAAGGTGCTTTTGAGGATCGTGTGCTAAAAGTAGAGGTACAGGTATGCGCATATTTTTGAGAAACACCGCGATATCCGCATAGTATCCATTTTCGATTCGATTTGTATCATAATGAATCCCGATAGCGGTCCTGTCATCCCAGAGGACGCGGTAGAACACCCGGTCTGAACCTCGCGCGGAAAGCGGTTTTACGGCAATGTCGCGCGAACTGTCGATGTTGATCATGGCGCGGGCGAAAGCCGCGATCTCGTTTTCATGGGTCATGTGTGCGGCCTCTTTTCGTCGGGGCACGATAGTTGTTCTGCAAGCCGGTTATACACGTCTACCGAGCCTATATCGTCCCATTCTCCGGAATCGATAATGACCCCTCGTATTGAACCCGGGTTCGCGACGATCCTCCGGAGAAAAACGTCAACTACCGATTCGATCATATTTTTCTCGATTGCAGCCAGGGTGGATGTCTCGACAGTATAAATACCGGTAAAGAGACAGATTGCCGCGCCCGGCCTCTTGAGCATGTGGCGCATGTCGCAGATTGCGCCCGATGGGTCAATATCAACATTGAGATTGGGGCCCGTCGTCCTCAGTGCGAGTGTTACCTCGCCTCCTTGCGCCTCATGGCTCGCGACGAGGATGTCGAGTGCCATATTGCACAGGATATCACCGTTGTAGCATACAATCGCCTCATCGCCCGCCAGAAGGTCCTCGATATTCTTAAGTCCTCCTCCGGTATCCAGAAGGGTGGGTTCGTACCTGAACTCTATCGGGACGCCCCGCCACATCCGGTGGGGAAACGCCTCTGAATATTTTTCAGGGAAATGGTGCGTGTTGACGATAAAGCGCTCGATGCCGATGCCAAGAAGGTGATCCATCGCATATGTGATCATCGGCCGGCCGTTTAAAGGCAATAGCGGCTTGGGGATATATTCGGTCAAAGGGCGAAGTCGCGTACCCAGCCCCGCGCCAAGAATGAAAGCTGTCTTGAAACGGTTTCGTGTCATGGATCCTGGAAATGCATCGAGGTCAATATATCTTCTTTATCCCGGCGCCGGTGAAATAGTGACTCAGGATCTCCTCGGCCGTGAACCCTTTTTTTGCCATAACGGCGGCCCCTATCTGGCAAAGGCCTACACCGTGGCCCCATCCCGCACCATTCAATACAAAGCCATCCGGCCGGCCATCAGGCCCTTTACTTATCGACACGACGAAAGCGCTGCTGTAAAGGTGTGTGGGTGACAGCCATCTTCGGATCTCAAGCTCCTTGCCGATGACAATGCTCTGTTTGGAGCCGGTTATCCTGAGCCTTTTTATTCTCCCTGACGGCCCCCGTTCGAGGGGTGTCAGATCGTATAGCGTGCCAAAGTCGATCCCCGATTTTTGCCTGATGATATCTTCGAGTTGGCGTCCGGAATATTCCACCTTCCAGCGGAAAAATTGCGTCGTCTCCCGGTCAAAGCCCGGGAGCATCTCCGCAAGGAGTTCTTCGTCGTGTGTATTGCAGTAAACGTCCGGCGATCCCGATATCCAGTTGGCCGCCTGGCCCTCGGAAATGACGGGGGGCAGGGCACTCGGTGAATCGCTGATGCTGACAAGATACGGGATGCGCGCCTCCTCCCAGGCAGTCGCGTAATTCTCGGTAATACCGCCGCACGCCTTGAAATACCGGGCATCGCAGACCTTGTCCCCATATGCAACGACATGTCCGCGTGTCTCATTAACCGCATTGGCGGCCATATCGGAGATTATCTTCGTGATTCCCTGGTAGCGCTGGCAGTGGTCATCAGCGCAGACATCAAAGATGTCGTGGTCTTCCCGGTTGTACCAGCGTACCAGCTCGTCTTCTCCGGGATTCTCCACCGGTACTCTTGCCGCATTGTCCCGGTCAAGGGCCGCAAGCAGCCAACTGCGGGAAATAATGGAATGCACCTTGAGAAATTCGTGCGGCGCAATCCCGCTCATTTCGGAGGATATGACGCTCACGAGATAATTCTCAAGCGATATTTCATTGATTATTGCCATATTTTCGGCATCGCGGGCAGTCAGGATGAGATTTCCCTCAAAAACCTGGTCTTCCTTTCGTTCCCAATGAAAGCGGATCCCTATCGTGACATCCGAAATGCGGAATGTCGAGCCTTCGTGCGCCACGAGGCGTACGGACGGTGCATGCGCTACAAGACGGTCCCCTTCGTCGAAAAGAAGGACGCCGGTGCTATCGGCCGAGGCGCGGAACGGACCGGATAAAAGACCGGTCCCTTCGATGAGGAAATTTCCATTAAGCCGCCCTGTCACGCCGGGCCGCATATCAGCAATCCCAACGGTAATTATCGGTTCCCGTATGTCAATGGACACAATATCCCTCCTGTAATATTTTGATCACAGTTTGTTTACCTTATTATTTTTTCAACCAGCTTGTCAATCAGGTCGTTCATATCGACGCAATTGTCGTTTAATAAAACCGATGTCGACAAATTTTGCCTCCCTCCATAAAAGCACATATAGCAAATATGTGAAAAATGCCTGCAATTATAGGCATTTCTCGAAAGTGCAATACTGGTATCGTTTTTGCACACGTAAATAGCAGTAAATTAAAGCAGTTTGCGGAGGGGAAATGAAAACTACAATCGTAATTGTCTCGGTCCTGGCACTCGTCACCATGATGATCTTGCCCGCCATAGGCGAGGCCAGAGGCGGTTATTATGGCAGGCCATATTATGGTCATGGCGGTGGTGGCGGTGGTGGTTATTATCGTGGCGGTGGTGGTGGTTATTATCGTGGCGGCGGCTGGGGCTATGGAGGTGCAGCTGTCGGAGGGTTCATTGCAGGTGCTATCGTGGGCGGCGCGATGAGCCCCGCACCGGTCTATGTTATGCCTCCTCCGCCTCCTCCACCGAGGGCCTATTACTATTACCCGCCCCCGGGAGCGTATGTATATCCGTACTAACGGGTGATGGGCAATTGGTGATGGGTAATGGGTAAAAAAACCGTCGTTCAGGTTTCAGTCTGGATGACGGTTTTTATGTTATTTTTCTATAACCCATAACCTATAACCTGCCGTTTGTCGTTTGTCGTTTGTCGTTTATATTCCCAATCCATATCGATCCATGTGATTCTCGGCGGGTTGTCTATGCGGGCCAGGATCCCGTTATTAAAATAGATATAGTTCTTTACGAAGCGCCTGCGCCTACTCTCTTCCTTGTACGGTGAAGGCGGGATAAATGCTTCTTTTTGCCCTATACCCGGACCGTGTCTCATTTGTTGGAAAAGACCGGAAACGATGTCCCGGTTTAGGGGGCCGGCCCTGCCGCCTTTGCCGCGGCTTCGGCGGATCTGTGTGCCAGGTCGATGGATTGGCCGAGGATATTAAGGCACAGGGCAGGGTTGTGAAACCCCATGCTGTTCTCGGCCGCGATAAAATCCCAGTACCATTGTGCCCGCCGCAAATGTTCCCGCGCTTTCTCGAGTTCTTCCCTATTCAGGGTTTTCGACGCAAGCGCCTTTGCTATGGCCTCATGGGCCCTCCCAATTCTGGTGCCCGCGATGTGCTGTAGCTCCCACACGCTCTTTTGTGTATTCTTGACTCTTTCGAGAAGCATTTTCGCATCTTCGGGATGGCATCGGCTGCACGATGCGTCCGCTTTCTTCATGGGCGTGGTTACCCAGTGCGAGCTGTACTTCCGGCCGCCCTCGCGCATGTACGGCATGTGGCAGTCGGCGCATGATATTCCCGCCCGGGCGTGGGTGCTCGTTGAATGGACCTCGAAATCAGGGTGCTGGGCCTTAAGCATCATGGTTTGTGAATCCGTCTGGATCCAATCGCCTTCGAAACCGCCGGGTTTTGTGCTGTAATATGCATAAATTTGCTCGGGATGAAGGCCTTTATCCCAGGGCATTATTACACGCGAGGTTCCAGGCTCGAAATAATACTCTGCATGGCACTGGCCGCACACGTAAGTCCTCATTTCCTCCCTTCCGGCTTTTGTTACATCGATGCCCCGCCTGCTCATAGCCTCGATAAACGCGGGATTTGTGATACGCAGTTCCATTGTCGATGGATTGTGGCAGTTGGCGCATCCGATAGCATGCCTGTTCCTGGCGATGATCTCCGAAAGCGGTTTCTTTGCATATGCCCATCCGGCTTCCTTAAAGATGCCGCCGATATTTGACGTCTTGCATGTTATGCAGGCCCCCGGGCTTTGAGGCGTGACCCTCTGGGATTCTTTAAGGTCTGTCAGGGAATAGGGATGCCCCCTGTCTTCCGTATAATCTTTACTGAAGGCATTTCCTTTGAAATTTGTGAGTATCTCGGGTTGACGGAGGGAATGTTGAAATTTGACCGATCCTCCGAAATCTGTTGGTGAAGCGGCCATCTCCAGGTTTTTCTGAAAACTTGCATATTGGAGCGGATAACGCTTCCCCCATACAGCAGGATCGAGTTCACCTTCCGGTATCGCGACAATATTCGAAGTATCGGAAGGTTTTAGAAAAAACGATCGTATCATTGCCAGGGCACCAAGAAAGAAAATTATGCCGATGA
>CAIQJW010000027.1 GCA_903872255.1 uncultured delta proteobacterium
CCATTCACCACACCCCGTCATCCCGGGCTTGACCCGGGATCCAAGGTTTTGTTTTTATTATTGTTTCTGGCTTTAAGGTTTTCAAGGGCCTCAAAAAGCCAAACCTTGGATTCCCGCTTTCGCGGGAATGACGGGGGGGGGGGGTGGTTTATTCCGGTGCTTTGCGCGTTTCCGGCGGAAAATGTTTGTGACACAGTCTTTTGACCCGGGATGACGGGGAAAGAGGTATGGGCGGCGGGATGACGGACTTAGGGGAATTGCGACATGGCGGTCTCCAAGCCCGGAAGGACGGACTCTTTAACATATTGGGGTCAGGTTTTGCGGTATTGGGCTATATCTCTTACGATTGCCTGGAGGTATCGCTTTCCGGCAAGCTCGAGTGAATTCAGGCTTATCTCTGTATCGAAATCGGTACCGTCGAGGCGCCTGTGCGTCCAGCGGAAGAATTGGGCTTTGCCTTTAAGGGCGGCCGTCATCGTTCGCATGGCCTTTTCCCGGGAGCTGCTGCCATCGGGCTGGGCAGGAGGGGACAGGTCGTACGGAGTCTTGCTGAGGATATCTTCCTTAGTCACCCCGAACATACTGAGCGCCCTTCGGTTGCAGTCTATGAATGAATCGCCGTCGACCAGGAAGATGGCGTCGTTCGCATTATCGAAAATTGCATGGAACCTCATCTCGCTGCTCTGGAGGGCATCGCTTGCCAGGCGGCGCTCGGTGATATCCCGGAGATATGCCAGCGTTACCGGCTCACCCCGGAACGTCGTGCCTGTCGCGGAAATCTCGACATAGACGACGCTGCCGTCCTTGCGTATGCCCTTTGCCTCGTATTTGTCGGGGACATCCTCTCCGCGCTGTCTTCGTTTGTTTATGAGCCGGACCTTTTCCACGTCATCGGGATGGATCGTTATTTCATGGGTCTTTCCCAGAACCTCATCCGGGGAATCAAACCCGAAGATCTGGCAGAAACGCTGATTTACATAGAGGTGGAGACTCCCGCGCACGATGGCAACCCCGTCATTGGAATACTCGATCGCGGTCCTGTACCTTTCTTCGGATTCCCTGAGCTTTTCTTCCGCCTCTTTCTGCACGGTAACATCCCTCACCGACTGTATGACCCCCGTCATCCTGCCGTCGATATCGTATATCGGGCTTGCCTTGGCCCAGATGTACGTAAGCTTTCCCTGTATCATAAGGGGTTCAATGGGTTCCGCGACGAGCCGGTCCATCTCCTTCGCGGTAAAGGAATATCTTTTTTCTGCATCCCTGTCGGGCCTGAGGACAAAGTCCGCGAGAAGCGGCTGCCGCGTTCCGTAAAATGGCAGTGAATATTCCTGGTTGGCCTTGCCGAGTATGCTAACCGCTTTGACCCCGGAAAGCTCTTCCATTGCCCTGTTCCACGCGATCACCCGTCCCTCGGTATCGATCGCGAATGTTGCATCCGGAAGGAAATCAATAATGCCGGTAAGCCGCCGTTCGGATTCGATCAGTTCGTCTTTGATCTTTTTCTGTTCGGTCACGTCCTGTATGATCGTCAGGATACTCTTTTCGCCTTCGTGAGAATGCATGATAACGCTGATGACCGTGTGCAATATATTGCCGTTCTTGCGCTTCAAGTCGACCGGATAATCTCTGAGGATATCCTTGTTCCTTACATGCTGCAGCATAAGCTTCCTGTCCCGGGGGCTTGCATAAAAGGCTTCGACATTGAGATTGGCCATATCTTTTCGGGTATATCCCGTTATCCTCTGAAGCATTGAATTATAAACCAGGATCCTGCCGTCGAGGGTACTGATGCATATGCCGACAGGGATATTCTCGAATATTGTACGGTAGCGGTCTTCGTTTATATGATCGTTCTGTGACATGGCGATATTTTAACAATTATCATACCACTATTCTTATCAAGATTCAGCCACGAATATCATAATAACCCGTATATAAAGACATTACCTTGAAAATACTGGATGTTGTATGGTATGTTGACGGAAAAACAACGGGAGGAACACATGCCGTCTCTGACCAAGAAAACCGAACTCAAAAGAAAGAGGAAAAAAGCTGCCCAGAATCAAAAGAGAAAGAAAATAATGTCCAAGGCTTCCACCCCGGTATTCCCGGTACATATCGAAAAGGAATGAGTGAACGGCCGCTGAGATATGAGATCGGGCCGATAAGGCCGCCTAACGAAGCATACAGCCTTCTCATCCGGTTCACGAGAAACTGTTCATGGAACAAATGCCTCTTTTGCCAGACCTACAAGGGAAAACGTTTCGAAAAGCGTTCCCTCGCAGAGATCAAATCGGACATAGATACCATCAAGGCGATCCAGGATGATATAAAGGAATTGTCGTGGAAGAAAGGCTTCGGCGGCAAAATAACCGATTCCCTGGTCGAAAGCGTTTTTGACAGCCACATTATTAATGAAGGCTATAAATCTGTGGCGGTGTGGATGTATTTCGGGTGTAAGAATGTTTTTATCCAGGACGCTAACTCGCCGGCCATGAAGGCCGATGCTTTTGTCGATTCCCTGAAATATTTGAAGGAAGTTTTCCCGACAGTTGAACGCGTTACAAGTTACGCCAGGGCCCGAACCATCGCCCGGAGCGTCTCCTCCGACAATCTGAAAAGAATGAAGGATGCCGGACTTACACGCCTCCACATGGGCCTGGAATCCGGTAATGAAGAGCTGCTCCAGTATATGAACAAGGGGGCGTTGCGCGATGACCAGATCCTCTCAGGCAAGAAAGTCAAGGACGCGGGCATTGAGTTATCGGAATATGTCGTTCTCGGTTTGGGCGGGAAAAAATGGTCGAGG
>CAIQJW010000028.1 GCA_903872255.1 uncultured delta proteobacterium
AGCCAATGGAGGAGATCTTCCCGAAGGGAGCGGTGAATTTTGTCTATGGGGATGGCAGGCGTATTATTCCCCCTCTTATTTCATCGGGCGGGATAGACGTATTCTATTTTATCGGGACGAGTTCGGTTGCTGCGTACCTTCGGGGGCTTCATCCTAAACCCCACCGGCTTAAATGCATTCTCGGCCTCGAGGCCAAGAACCCGGCCATAATACTGCCTGACGCGGATATCGAGACAGCTGCTGCCGAATGCGCAAGGGGCGCTTTGACTTTTAATGGCCAGCGATGCGCGGCATTGAAGATCTTTTTTGTCCACCGTTCTATTGCCGACCGGTTTAATGACCAGTTAAAATATCACATTGCGGCATTTAAATGTGGCATGCCCTGGGAGGACGACGTTATTATTACGCCTCTCACAGAGAACGTTCGCACAGAGTATCTGTCAGGATTGGTGGATGATGCGCTCGGGCTTGGTGCCGATGTAATCAATGATGGCGGAGGAGAATCATCAGGGACCTTCTTTTATCCTGCTGTGCTCTACCCGGCATCTCTCAATATGCGTGTCTGCAGGGAAGAACAATTCGGTCCGGTTATGCCAATAGTTCCGTACGATACGATTGATGAACCGATACGTTATATCACTGAATCCAATTACGGCCAGCAGGCAAGCATCTTCGGTCAGGACAGGGCGTCCCTGGTTGAATTAATGAATTACCTTGTCCATCATGTATCGCGTGTCAATATCAACTGCCAGTGCCAGCGAAGCCCCGATACCGTCCCGTTCACCGGCCGGAAAGACTCGGCCGAAGGAAGCCTGTCGATCTCCGAAGGGGTCGAGGCATTCACCGTCCCGACCTTCATCGCAACAAAGGGAGATGTCGATTTGCTGCGCAACCTTTAAACCTAAATCGTAAAATGTGAAATGTGAAATGTGAAGAACCACTGATATATTTATCGTTTAACTCCTTACGTCTTACGATTTACGTTTTACGGTCATTCATGTTCTATTCCACGCCTTACGTTTTATCTTCGTTCATTGTTAAAGCCCGGGTGAACCTCCATTTACAGAACGTATCGTCGGGGTGTTCGTCGGGCGGGGCAAAGACGCATTCGACCTTGATCGACGTATCGACTGCGCGTGCTATGCTCTTAAATTCTCCTTCATGCATATGCTTGCAGACAAATTCTCCGAGGCCGCGCCTTAATCGTGCCTCCTGCGTCGGGCAATGCGGGATCGTTACGATAAGCTCATCCTCTGCTTCTTCAATTTGATAATCGACGATAATCGTCCACGGAAATAATTTCAAGACCTGAAGAAAACCCTTCAGGCCTTTTTCGGTGATGTCGAACCGCTGCAGGAGGTTTTGAGCGCCCATCTCGGGAACGCGCGACCAGACCTTCTCGTTGATCCGTTCGGCCGCATCCTGGCCATACTTGTCGTTGACGTAAATAAACCAGAATGCATCCATGACACGATAATGCCACAGCAGGAAGCCCAGATAATTGCGAAGCTGGTCTTCATCCATGGTTTCAAAGACGGATAGGTTCATCAGGTCCTCCTTAATTTAGTGGATGCCCACCTTGTTTTATTGTAAGTTAGTTGCACCTCAAAAGACAATGAAGAGCATTCTTTTTGATAGAAAAATCTTATCGTGGTGCTTCTTTGACTTCGCGAATTCAAGTTATTCCGCAGTCATTGCGGCGGTGATCTTCCCCGTTTACTATACGTCGGTTGTAGTGGGTAACGATGCGGGCCTTGGCGATGCCTGGTGGGGCTGGGCCATTTCCGTAAGCATGGCCTTTGTAGCGCTCACATCGCCATTGCTCGGCGGGATCTCCGATTATTCGGGAGCACGAAAAAAATTCCTGTTTGTGTATACAATACTGTGCGTCGCAGCAACGGCATCCCTCGTCTTTGTTGCAAAAGGGCAGATAGTTACCGGGTTTCTGCTCGTAGTCCTCGCTAACATAGGCATGGAAGGCGGAATTGTCTTTTATAACTCGTTCCTCAATGATATTGCCCGGAGTGAATTCCAGGGCCGTGTCTCGGCGTGGGGATTTGCAACGGGTTATCTCGGCTCGATCATATCGCTTCTCGTGGCCTTATTGCTTATAAAGGCCGATCATATGATGTTCGCCTGGCCGATGGCGGCTGCATTCTTCCTTGCCTTTTCGATGCCTGCCTTCTTTTTTCTGCCTCCGGATGAGCACAAAGGCACTACGGTGACAGGGGCCGCCAAAGAAGGGCTTAAAACGACTTTCATTGTTTTAAAGAGAATGTGGTCGAACAGGGACCAGAGGAGGTTTCTCCTGGCGTATCTCCTTTATGAGGACGGGGTGAATACGGTCATCGTCTTCTCCAGCATCTTCGCCGCAACGACGCTTGGATTCAAATCGGAGGAATTGATCGGCCTTTATCTCGTCGTTCAGGTGACTGCCCTTGCCGGCGCATTTATCATGGCACGGCCCATAGATTTCTGGGGTCCGAAAAAGGTGGTTTCCCTGTCCCTTGGGTTGTGGGTCCTTGTCACGATACTTGTCTATTTTATCTATCGCAAGAGCTTTTTTTTCGCTGCGGCCTCGATGGCGGGGCTTGGCCTGGGAACGGTCCAGGCGGCGACGCGGGCATTTTTCGCCCAGTTCATACCGTCCGGGGAAGAATCTAGATATTTCGGTGTATACAGCCTTGTCGGCAAGACATCCGCCGTGCTCGGCCCGCTCATTTTCGGTGCCGTATCGTCACTAACAAAAAACCAGCGGCCAGCGGTGGCTGCGGTTTCGATACTTTTCATAGCCGGCTTTGCAATTCTCCAGACAGTTAACGGCGGATCACCGAATGTGAAGAAGATAGGTAATGGGTGAGGGGTGATAGGTTATGGGGAAAACAGACAATAATGCCCTATGACCTATAACCCATTACCCCTCACCCGCTTTCTCTAGTCTTCCGTTTTAAATTCCCGCTTGATTATGTCCTTGAGTGATGCGGGGATGTCCTTGCCTTCGTACACGATGTGGTACAGTTCTTCGGTAATGGGCATTTCTACACCGAGTTTTCTCGCGAGGTTGTAGGCCGCGTTTATCGTGTAATATCCTTCGACCACTGTTTTCCGGGACTTGATAATATCTGCCGACTTTTTTCCCGAGGCTAGTTCCATACCGAAAAGCCTGTTCCTGCTGAGACTTCCGTATGAAGTCAGGATAAGGTCGCCCATACCCGATAACCCCATGAATGTGCTTTCCCTGGCGCCAAGCGCTTTCCCCAGCCTTTTTATCTCGGCAAGGGCCCGGGTTGTAAAGGCAGCCTGCGTGTTCATCCCGAAATTAAGGCCGTCGATGATCCCTGACCCAATGGCCATGACATTTTTAAGGGCACCGCCCAGTTCCACCCCTATTATATCGTCGATGCGGTATACTCGAAAATAATCACTATGTATCTGCTGTTGAAGCGCGTGAGAAAAATCAATGTTCTTTGATGCGACAACCACTGCAGTGAAAAGCCCCCGGGCCACTTCCTTCGCAAAAGAGGGGCCCGAAAGTGTGGCGATATTATCACCTGGTGATCCGGCTATTTCCTCGACGACCTCGTTCATGAGCTTGAATGTGGACCGCTCGATACCTTTCGTTAGAATAAGGACCTTCTTGTTTTTCAATTTCGCGCCGAAAGGTGTGAGTGTGGCGCGCAGCGCGAATGACGGGGTGGCAATGATTATTGTTTCCGCAAAATCCAGTGCGTCATCAATTGAGTGCGTAAACCGGACCGAGTCCGGCATCTTGAAACCGGGAAGAAATGCAGTGTTTTCCCTCGTCGCCTGCAATTCTGGGATAAGTTCCTCTTCAAAGGCCCAGAGCATGATCTCGGCGCCAATCCGGGCACAATGGATCGCAAATGCTGTTCCCCACGCACCGGCGCCTATTACGCTGATTTTCATTCAATGACGTCCAGGATCTCGACACCATCGAGTATTTCATCTTCCCCTTCGAGGGTTGCTACACCGCTTATTACTTCGCCTTCGTTGAGTCCCATCAATTTCACGCCTAGGCCGCCTCTTTTCTGGACCGGTATGTGGCTGGAGCGGAATCTGATGGTCCTGCCGGTATCTGTAACGAGTATTACGTCTTCTTTTTCACTCAGGCGATTGAGACCAACGACACGGCCGTTCTTTGTCCCGCACCTGACGTTAATGATCCCTGAACCTCCGCGGGCCTGCAGACGATAATCCGAGCAGGGCGCGCATTTGCCGTAACCCTTTTCGGTTACGGTGAAGATAGTGCATGATTCGTCGACCTGAACTACGGAAACAACCTCATCCGAGGCCTTTTTGAACCGAATACCCCTGACGCCGTAGGCTGTTCGTCCCATGGGCCGGATCTCGTCTTCGTTGAAACGTATCGACAGGCCGAATTTTGTGCCCAGCATGATCTCGCCGTGGCCCGCTGTTTCCAACACGCTGATCAGGCTGTCATCGTCGGGAAGGGTGATAGCCTTAATTCCATTTGCCCGGATATTCTTGAGAAGGTTGAGGCTCAGCCTCTTGACATGCCCTTTCTTTGTAACGAAGAAAAGGAAACTGTTTTCCGAATATTCCTTCACATGGGCGATGGCTGTTATATGTTCATTCTTTTCAAGGTTTATCAGATGGACGATAGGTTTGCCCTTGGCGGTGAGCGATGCCTCGGGTATCGTATGGACCCGCACGGTATGCACCTTGCCGGTATCGGTAAAGAAATATTGAATGTCGAGTTCAGGGTAGTGCTGGCGCATAAACACCGCTAAGGCGGCGCTATCTTTCCCGCCTGATAGACCCAAGACATGGTGTTCATTCATTCGGCAACCTCTTCAATTAATGGTTTGAATAGCAGCGCGCCTGCTTCCGCAAGTGCAGCGAGCGCCACTTCCCGTGGTTGCTGACGCAGATCGGCAA
>CAIQJW010000029.1 GCA_903872255.1 uncultured delta proteobacterium
TTCTCGACGGCAGGGTATATCAGATCCGGTCCGACGGCAAGGTGTACGCCGTTGCCGACGACCAGCATTCGCCATTCGCATGCGTAACCTTTTTCACTCCGGATACCTTCGATGATATCGGAGACGACTCGGCGTCCCTTGATCTCGAGAACGTTCTCGACGGGCTTATTCCATCGAGGAACATGCTCTATGCCATACGCATCGATGGCGAATTCGAGCATGTGAAATGCAGGGCAGCACCGAAGTCCGAAAATTACATGCCGCTTGTCGAAGCCACCAGGGACCAGCCTGTTTTTGAGTTTCACAATATTTCAGGATCGCTCGCCGGTTTTTACACGCCTTCATTCATGGGCTCTCTCAACGCGCCCGGATACCACGTACATTTTCTGACCGAAGACCGCTCTCGCGGCGGACACGTAATGAAATGCTCACTAAAAAAAGTTCGCATAGGCATCCAGCATATCCCGCGTCTGGATGTCGGACTGCCGGTCACATTAGATTATCTGACCACCGACCTTACCCGGGATATCGGCAAAGATCTGGATAAGGCAGAAAAATAAAGATAAGGGATATATGACCGTCTTAAAAACTTCATTCAAAATATCAAAAATGGATTGACCAACCGAAGAGCAATTGGTCCGCTCAAGGCTTGAGGGATTGCCCGGCATCAAAAATCTCGTATTCGATATACCTCAGCGTCTCCTGCAGGTATATCATACGAATAAGTATGATGGCATTCTTGACGCATTGGACACTCTCAAGCTCGATACCAGGTTTATCTCATCGGAAACCGTAGAATATATAGGGCCGGCCGACGAGCATTCGCGGCAGCGCCGGGTTCTATGGCAGGTGCTTGCCATAAATTTTTTCTTTTTTGCCGCCGAGATGATCTCGGGGCTATTTGCCAGTTCGATGGGGCTCGTGGCAGACAGCCTTGATATGCTCGCCGACAGCATCGTTTATGGCTTGTCGCTTTTGGCTGTTGGCGGTTCAGGTGTGCGCAAGAAAAGGATTGCGGGGATTGCGGGGTACTTTCAGGCTGCATTGGCCATTATTGGTTTCCTCGAGGTTATCCGGCGTTTTATCGGTTACGAGCCAATCCCCGATTTCCGGAGCATGATCGTTGTATCCATTTTCGCCCTTGCCGGCAATGCCGCATGCCTCTATCTCCTCCAACGCTCCAAAAGCACCGAGGTCCATATGCAGGCAAGCATGATCTTCACGTCCATGGATGTTATCGTCAACATTGGGGTCATCATCGCGGGAGTACTGGTGTATCTCATCAATTCTAAAATACCTGACCTGGCGATAGGAACGATTGTTTTTGTTTTAGTGAGTAGAGGTGCCTACCGAATTTTCCAGCTTTCGAAGTAAGCGATAGAAGGATATCTCTCGCCCGCTTCGCTCGAGCCCGCGAGAAATGGTCCTAATTTTTTTCTTTTTCTTCCGGTTTCCGGGAGGTAGTTTCCTTCTTCGCTTCGTCCTTGACTACCACACCTTTATCAGTTGCTTGCTCAGCTTTGGCCGCTTCTTTAGGAACGGTGAGCGCCTCGCCTTTTGCTATCCATCCGCCCCCTAACGCCTTATAGAGGTTTATGACTGCCACGAAGCTGGACGCGTTTGCCTGCACTGCCTGTAATTCGGCGGGGAAAAGCTGCTGCTGGGCATTCAAGACTGTGAGATAGGTAGTATAGCCGCCGTTGTATTGAAGTTCGGCCAACCTTTCGTATTCCCGGAACGCCGCTACCTTTCTTTGCTCCGCGGCGAACTGTTCCAATATCTTCTTTCGGGAGATCAGGGCGTTCTCCGTATCGGCAAAAGCGGATTGTACCGCCTGCTGATAGGTGAAAAGCGCCGCTTCCCGGCTTGCCTGGGATTGTCTGAATTGCCCCAGGATATTGCCTCCCGTGAAAATAGGACCGGTGACATTGCCTGCATAGCTCCACAACTTGCTTGGACCCAGAAAAAGGGTGGACAATTCCTCGCTCGCCCATCCTGCGGAACCGGTCAAGGATATGGTGGGGAAAAAGAGTGCTTTTGCGGCACCCATCTGGGCGTTTGCCGAAACAAGGTTCTGTTCCGCCTGTAATACGTCAGGGCGCCTCGCGAGGAGATCCGAAGGCAATCCTGCGGGGATAGGGGGCATCTTAAGGTCAGAGAGCTTCACGCCCCTCTCGATTGGCCCTGGATTGCGGCCAAGGAGAATGGAAAGGGCATTCTCAGTTTGGGCGATCTGGACCTCGATCTGCGGGATCTGGGCCGCAGCAGTTTCATACTGTGACCGGGCCTGCTGCACGGTCATACCGGATACCTGGCCGTACTTGTTCTGCAATTCGAAGATCCGTACAGATTCCTGGTAGGTTTTAAGTGTTTCGTTGGCAATGCGAAGCTGTTCGTCGAGTGCCCGCAACTGGATATACGCCGATGCGACCTCGGTTATCAATGAAAGAACAACGCCGCGCCGCGCCTCTATCGTTGCATATAAACTGGCCTTCGACGATTCTGACAGGCGGCGTATGCGGCCCCACAGGTCGATCTCCCAGCTTACGCTCCCGGCCGCCTGAAAACTGTTATAGGGATTTTCCGGAACCGCCTGGTTGATCGTATTTTTGGATGCGCGGGAACGCTCGCCAATTCCCCCGTAGCTTATTTGAGGAAAAAAGGCCGAGCGGGTCGTCATGAGAATCCCCGAGGCCCGGTCGACATTAGCGGCTGCTATTTTTACACTCATATTGTTTGCCAGTGCCTCGACGATAAGCTTCTCAAGGACCGGATCGTCGAACTGCTTCCACCATTCACTGTCTGCAACTTCACGCGAGCCCTCACCATCGAACCGGAAGGCTTGAGGCACATCGATCGCCGGGCGCTTATAATCGGGACCAATAGCGCAGCCCGTTGTTATCAGAATGAAACATGCAATGAGAACAAGAGACACACGTTTATTCATATCAACTCTCCCGTTTGTCCGGCAGGACATCTTCGGGCGGCTTTTCGTCAGCTGCCCCGGGGATGTTTTCTTTCATTTTTTTCTCTTCCTTCTTTTTTGCATTCCGCTCAGCCAGTCCGTCAAAGATATAGAAGAAAAGCGGTACGAAGAGCATGGCGAGCGTAGTCTCTCCTATCATACCCCCGATGATGCCGGTACCGATAGAATGACGGGCATTTGCGCCTGCACCGGTCGCTATTGCGAGGGGCAGGACGCCGAAAATGAATGCGAGCGATGTCATGATGATCGGCCGCAAGCGCTGCTCGCCGGCCTGGATCGTGGCATCCATGATCGAAAGCCCCTGTTTTCTGAGCTCCGATGCAAAGGCAACGCGAAGAACGGCATTCTTGGCTCCCAGCCCGATGAGCACGAGAAGGCCTATCTGGAAATAAACGTCGTTCTCGAGACCCCGGACCCAGTTGAAAAAGAGGGCGCCGAGAATACCGAATGGGACTGCGGTCATAACCGAACCCGGCATGACCCACGACTCGAACTGGGCGGCGAGGATGAGAAAGACGATAAGCAGGCCGAAGATAAAGGCCGAAGACGATGTGCCGCCAGATTGTTTTTCCTGGAAGGCCATTCCGGACCAGGCGAAGGTGTATCCCTGGGGCAGCACCTCGGCGGCCACTTCTTCCATGACCTTGATCGCATCGCCGGAACTCCTGTCGGCGGCCGCGCTTCCCGTGATCTGCGCCGCCGGAAAGCCGTTAAACCGCGACATCAGGTCGGGTCCCGTTACGTATCTTGTCGAAACGACGGCGGAAAGCGGGACCATGTCCTGGGTCCTCGACCGTGTGTAAAGCCTCGTGATATCTTCCGGTCTTTGCCTGTATCGCGCATCGGATTGAAGGGTCACGTTCCAAACCCGGCTGTACTGGTTGAACTGGCTCGCCACAACGGACCCGAACTGTGCCTGCAAGGCGCTGTAGATATCTTCGACGGGGACATTGAGGAGCATGGCCTTCGAACGGTCCACATCTGCCCGTATTTGTTGGGATGCGGCCGTGTAGGTCGAGTTGAGGCTCGCCAGTTCAGGGCGTGTCCGGGCTTTTTCGAGGAATTTCTGGGTCACATCGTACAGGCGTGCCGGGTCCCCGGTCTCCTTGTCCTGGATCCAGAACTCGAATCCTCCGGTCGTACCAATGCCGGGTATGGCGGGCGGAATGATAGGAATAAATATGCCCTTTTGCAAGCGGCTGGATTCTGCCATAACACCCTGCGCAACAGCCCGTGCGTTCTGCTGTTTTGCTTTTTTCGTGGACGAGTAGCGTTCTTTAAAATCATCGAGCGTGACGAAGAACGTGGTGGCATTGGTTTTAAACTGATTGTCGATGAGGCTGAAGCCGTTAATGATGGTCCGGTCCTTGACTCCGGGTTGCTTCGCGAAGATCTTGTCGATCTCGTCGGCTGCCCGTGCTGTACGCTCCAGGCTTGCTGCATCCGGCATGATCAGGATGCCCATGAGATAACCCTGGTCTTCATTCGGCACGAAACTGGTCGGAATAGCGTAAAAAAGATACAGGAGTCCGGCGATCAAAAGTGCCAGAATGCCAAAGGCAACCGTCATTTTCTTTATCATCAGGACGACCGCTTCGCCAAACCCGACCGTGAAACGATCAAAGCCGTGGTTGAACCATGCGAAGAACCGGTTGAAATATTTGAAGATCCCTTTTTCTGACGGCTTGCTGTGCTTGAGCATGATGGCACACATTGCGGGCGTCAGTGTCAGGGCGGTAAAGCCGGAAAGGGCAACCGAGATAACGATCGTGATAGCAAACTGTTTGTAGAGCTGCCCTGTCGTGCCGGGAAGAAAAGCCGCCGGGATGAAGACCGAGGCCATAACGAGCACGACGGCGATAAGCGACGTGCCTATCTCCTCCATTGCTTTTATGGTGGCCTCCTTGGCCGGCAGGTGATTTTTCATCATATTACGCTCGACATTTTCGACGACGACAATTGCGTCGTCGACAACCATGCCTATGGCGAGCACCACCCCGAAGAGAGTGAGCATATTGATCGAAAAACCCAGCGCCAGCATCCCGCAGAACGTGCCTATAAGCGAAACAAATATTGCGACGGTACAGATTATGGTTGAACGGAAGCTCTGCAGGAACAGGTAGACGATGAAAATGACAAGGATGACCGCCTCGAAAAGCGTATGTACGACCTCTTCGATGGAGATGCGCACGAAGTCGGTCGTATCAAGCGTTATGCTGTAGTCCATCCCGTCCGGCATCGACTTCTTCAGCTCTTCCATGGTCTTACGGATGGCCTTCGAAACATCGAGTCCGTTCACTCCCGGCTGCTGGTACACCGCCACTGGGGTGGCCGGGATCCCGTTGACCTTGTTGTCGTCAATGTATTGTTTTTTGCCTACCTCGGCCCGGGCAACATCGCCGACCCTGACTATTGCAGAGCCGTCCGCACTTGTCTTGAGGATAATATTCTCGTACTGCCTCGGATTCGTAAACGGGGCCTGGGTAACGACAGGCAGTGTCAATTGGACCCTGGGATCGTTTGGCTGCTGGCCTACCTGCCCGGCGCCCCAGAGGGCATTTTGCTTCGCAATGGCCTGCTGGATATCCGTTGTCGTAATGCCGAGCGATGCCATTCTGTCGGGGTTCATCCAGATCCGCATTGCCTGGTCGGGAAGACCGAAGATCTGTGCCTGGCCCGCTCCTTCAACCCGCTTTACCGCATCGAGGACGTACACGTTCGCATAATTATTGACGTAATCCGCCGTGTAACGCCCATCTTTGTTAAAGACAGAAACGATCATCAAGATGTTAGAGGATTTTTTCTGGACAGAAACGCCGAATTGGGTCACGGCTTCCGGCAATTGCGGCATGGCGAGGCTCACCCTGTTCTGGACCTGGACCTGCGCTATGTCGGGATCGGTATTCAACGTGAAGTAAACAGTCAGGGTGAGCTGACCGGTGTTCGAGCTCGTCGATGTCATGTAGAGCATGTTGTCGACGCCATTGATCTGTGCTTCGATCGGCGCCGCCACCGAGTCGCTGACCGTCTTGGAATCGGCGCCCGGGTATGCTGTCGTGACCTGGATCTGGACCGGGGTTATGGTCGGATACTGGGACACGGGAAGGACGCTTATCGCCACGAGCCCTGCGATGACTATGATGAGGGCGACAACGGTTGCAAAGATGGGACGCTCGATGAAGAACCTGGAGAACATGCCCTACCTCCCCTGCTTGGCACTCCCGCTCGTTCCGGCGGGTGCCGGCTTGGCGGCAGGCTTTGCCGGAGTGGTCGATTCAGCCGGCTGTGCGGCACTCTTGGCGGGTGCCGTCGAAGCTTCCGGTTTTGGAGGGGTTTTGGGGGATGCGGGCTCCATTTTTACCGCGGGGGCCTCGCCTGGCTTTCCGCCGGGTTGTTCCGCGGCCGCCTGTTTGACCTTGACCGGCTCGCCCTGGCGCACGCCAAGCATGCCGTCAACGACGATCTGTTCGCCCGCCCTTAATCCTGCATCGATGAATAGCCCGTCGCCGTACCAATCGCCGATCGTCACCGGCCTGAACTCGGCCTTTCCTTCCTTACTCACCACCCATATAAAATGTCCCTTGGCTCCCTGCTGAACGGCCCGCTGGGGTATTAATATGGCGTTGCGCCGGACGGCCCCTTTCATTCGGGCACGGACGTACTGATTCGGCCGGAGATACCCTTTTGCATTCGGAAAGTTCGATCGAAGCAAGAATGTGCCGGTTTTCGGATCATATGACGGGGCGGCAAAGGTTATCGTACCTTTTTCGGAGAATATGGTCCCGTCGACCAGGATTATCTCGACCTCGTAATTGTGATCTTTTGGCGGAATGATCTGTCCGGCGGCAACCCTGTCGGCGTATCTCTTCACATCATTTTCAGAGATGCTGAAATTGACCCACATGGGGGACAGCACCGAGACGGTGGTCAGTTGGTTATTTTGCTGGCTCACGTAAGCCCCGTCCTGAATCATCGCTGCGCCGGTTATTCCGGTAATGGGGGATGTAATGGTGCAATAGGACAGGTCGAGCTGCTGCGTTTGGAGTTGAGCTTTTGCCTGCTCAACCTCGGCTGCCGTAGTTTCAAAGTTGCGATTTGCGTCATCAAGATCTTTTTGGGAAAGCGCGTTCTGCTCTGCGAGCGGTTTGACACGCTCGAGGTTCCTGCGAGCGGTTTCATAATTGGAAATCTGCCGGGTCAACGCTGCAGCTACGGCATTTACCTGAGCCTGAAAGGGTTTCTTATCCATGATAAAAAGGACGGCCCCTTTCTTGACCGTGGTGCCTTCCGTATAAACCCTCTTCTCGAGGAATGCGCTCACCCGTGCCCGTATTTGCACTTCGTGAGAACTCTGGGTCTGCGCTACAAATTCGAATGCCACAGGAGTGTCGGTCTGTTTTACCGTCATCGCGGTGACCTCGATCTCCCGCGCCTGCTGCTTGGCTTTTTTCGAGCAGCCCCCGAAAAAAACTGCGATCACGAGGAGAACAATGATCGCCAGGAATCTTCCGTCTGCTTTTTTTGATGGAAAACGATATTCTTCGCGCATCATTCTTGTGCTCCCGTAGATAAATTAGGTTAAAGTCCGGTCGGGACCGCTTTGCGCATTAAATTTTATTCCTAACAGGACCAGGTGAAGGTTTGCCGCTCCTGCCGGTAATGCATTATTACACCTTTCGTGAGTATAACTTTTAGTATTTCAGGAAGGCAAGCGTGTTTTTAATTTGAAATCGTTGTTTTACTCAATTAAATTTAATATATGCGAGGTGTAAGAATGAAACAACCGAAAAAAATGGCAGTCAACATAGCGGTCTTCATGGCATTTACATTAATTGTAGCCGCGTGCGCGACGATCCCTGACGGCATTTCGCCGGTGAACGGGTTTGACGTGAACCGTTACACGGGCGTTTGGTACGAAATAGCCCGATTGGACCATTCATTCGAAAAGGGCCTCACTAATGTTCGGGCCGAGTACACCTCACGAAAGGATGGCGGCCTCGATGTGATAAACTCCGGATTCGATCCGGAAAAAAAGACATGGAAGAAAGCGGCAGGAAAGGGGTACTTCGTTGGAAGCCCCGATGTAGGTCAATTGAAGGTATCTTTCTTCGGCCCTTTTTATGGTGCATATAATGTCATTGAGATTGACAGGAACTATTCGTATGCCATCGTATGCGGCAATACCCGGAACTACTTGTGGATACTTGCGCGCAGCCCAAAGCTGGAAGAACCGGTAAAAGCGGCCCTGATCGAAAAGGTAAAGAAAATGGGTTTTGACACCGATAAGCTGATCATGGTCGAGCACGGGAGATAATCGTATGTTCTGTACTTTCCCGCAAGATAGGAACCTTTACATCTTAATATTTGCCTTTCCCATTAACTGTCTTCATTTTGGTTTTGGAGACGGATATGCAGGCCCCATATAACGGTCTTCATCATAATCCTCGTCCGTGCCTGCAAAAAGCCCTGCGAGGTTTCCCGTGAAAAAGTCCATTTTTGGCCGGAGAAAGTTTGCGCCTTCAATGTCCGCTTCGGTGAATTCGACGGATGATACCTCTCCTTTTGAGTCATCCATGGCATACATTTTACCGGTTGTTGTCTCCGGATCATAACTCTCGATCAACCCGATTGTTTCCCGGTCCTCCGAATCCATGTATGATACGAGGTCTCCGGGACTCACGGTTTTTTGCCCGATCCTATCGAACCAATCCATAAAAATCTTTCCTTCCCTTATGGCAGCATTACCATCCGAACCGGCATCCATTTTCAGATCAAATCCCGCCCGTTCAAGTACATTGACAATAAATTCATAAATGTCCTTGAGGCAGTCCCTATTATCCGTAGTTTTCGCCGTGGAAATGATCGATCCGGCCGCTTTCAGTATCCCCGACTGTTCACTGTTGTTCCCATTTACCAGCATAACACCTCCGTTGTTGGCCGTAATGCCCGTTCTATCCCGATAGTCATTCCGAGCTATGCTGATATTACTTTTGAAACCAAAAATGTACCCGTAGAAATAAAGAGTTTTGCGATCCCATCACTCGTTTTTTTCTATTGACCAGTTCCGGCTAATGATACGACAATGATGGAATGGGGCTGTCGCGCGAACATATAGAGATCGCAATTGCCATAATAACGGGGATAGGGTTGAGTGCGGCGTGCGGTTTCAGGATATTTCTTCCGCTTTTGGCCCTTAACCTTGCTTCAATGTTCGGGTATATCGGCCTCGCACCGGGATTTGAATGGATTTCGGGAATTCAGGTCACTATCGCCTTCGGCCTCGCAACAATACTTGAAATAGCCGCATATTACGTTCCCTGGCTCGACAATGTTATGGATGCGATCGCGTCGCCGGTCAGCGTTATCGCCGGCACGATAGTGACAGCTTCGCTGATCACGGACATCCCGCCTTCATTGAAATGGACCATCTCGATCATCGCCGGCGGCGGCATAGCGGGTTTGTTCCAGGGCGCGACAACTGCCCTGCGTGTAAAGTCGACCCTCTTTACCGGCGGCTTCGCCAATTTTATTGTCGCCAGTCTGGAACTTGCAGCGTCGGCAATAGTGTCGATTCTGTCACTTCTGGTCCCTATAGCAGCGTTCATCCTTACGTTGATTCTGATCACGTGCGGGATAGTTCTGGCGCGGAAAGTATATCTTAGAAAAAAATCACCCTAGAAGACCAAAAGACACTGGATTCCGGCTTTCGAGGCTGTGTCGCAATTCCTTTCCCACCATCCAAAGCGGGTATATTGTACCTGCCGGCATAAAACCCCCGCCGTCATTCCGGACTTGATCCGGAATCCAAGGTTTTGTTTTTATTATTGTTTCTGGCTTTAATGTTTTCAA
>CAIQJW010000030.1 GCA_903872255.1 uncultured delta proteobacterium
AAGGCGAAAGGCGAAAGGCTGGTATATTCCGTGTTTTTTCCTTTAGCCTTTCGCCTTTAGCCCGTGTTTTTTGACGCCTTACGGTTTTTCAATCATCTGAAGGAATTCCTGCTCGGTCAGGATCCTTATGCCCAACTGGCGGGCTTTGTCGAGTTTGGAACCGGCTTCTTCCCCGGTTACGACGTAGTCAACCTTCTTGCTTATTGAGGAAGCGGTTTTTGCGCCCAGTTCTTCGACCGCGATCCGGGCCTGGTCACGTGACATCGAGGAGAGGGAACCGGTAAAAACAAACGTGAGGCCTCCGAGTTTTTTGTTGCCCTGCTGTTCGTATTCCAGTACGATCCCGGCCGACAGGATGCGCTCGATGGTCCCGTGATTCTTCGGGTCGCCAAAAAATGCCGTAATGCTGTTTGCCGCTTCCGGTCCGATCTCCGGAATGGCAATGAGAGTGCTGATATCTGCGGCCATAAGGGTATCGATCGAGTTAAAACGTTCGGCCAGGAGCCCCGCTACGTGTTCGCCTACCTGGCGGATTCCCAATGCATAGATGAACCGTGAAAAGGGGCGTTTCTTTGAGGCCTCGATGGCATCGATGATATTCTGCGCCGATCTGTCGGCCATCCGCTCCATTCCGGCAAGCGTTTCTTTTTTAATAAAGTACAGATCGGAAACATCACGTATTGTCCCGCGATCGACCATCTGTTCTATCAATTTTGTTCCCAGGCCATCGATGTCCATGGCACGCTTCGATGCAAAATGTTCAATGGTCCCTTTGATCTGGGCGGGGCAGCTGATATTGACGCATCGACGTATTGCCTCACCGGGAGGCCTTACCACGGGTTCACCGCAAACAGGGCAGTTAACAGGCATTGTGAAGGGCTCTTTCCGTCCCGGCCTGTAACCGTCTATTACCCGCACGACCTCGGGGATCACGTCGCCTGCGCGGGTCACGATCACGGAATCTCCGACCCTGATGTCCTTGCGTGCGATCTCATCCTCGTTATGGAGGGTCGCCCGGGAGACCTCAACTCCTCCCACTATGACCGGTTTTAAAAAGGCGACCGGTGTCAGTGCTCCGGTGCGCCCGACACTGACCGCTATATCCTCGACTGTTGTCGTTTCTTCCCGGGCCTCAAATTTATAGGCTATGGCCCATCGGGGTGAACGGGACACAGTACCGAGATCCGACTGATGATCCGTCCTGTTCACCTTTATGACGGTACCGTCGATCTCATAGGGCATGTCTTCCCGTATTGACCGTATATACCTGTAATGTGCGACCGCGTCGTCGATCGAGCGGCACAATTTAACGTACGGGTTGACCCTGAACCCCCACTTCTGCAAATGAAGGAGGAAGTCCATGTGGTTCGGGAACTCCATGCCTGTGATGCGGCCCATAGCGTAACAGAAAACATTCAACTTCCTCTCTGCGGTGATCCTCGGATCCAACTGGCGTATGGACCCGGCTGCCGCGTTTCTTGGATTAGCAAAGAGAGGCTCGCCGGTAAGCTCGCGGTGTTCATTCAGGGCAAGAAATTCCTTTTTTCCCATGTAGACCTCGCCCCGGACCTCGAGACGTTCCGGCACGGGGATATCATCCGAACGCAGGCGCATGGGTATGGATCGTATTGTCCTTAAGTTTTGAGTAATATCCTCCCCGGCATACCCGTCCCCCCTCGTTGAACCGAGGGTAAATTCGCCGTCGATATACACAAGCTCGACGGCAAGCCCATCGATCTTTACCTCCATAACATACTCGACATCAGGGGTGCTGAGGATCTTTAAGACCCTCTTGTGGAAATCCCTCACCTCGTCTTCTGTCATTGCGTTCTGAAGGCTCAACATCGGAACGGTATGTTGTACGGTCTTGAACGCATCAAGCGGCACCGTGCCCACCCTCTGGGTCGGCGAGTTCATATCGGCAAATTCCGGATTTTCCGTTTCAAGATGCTCCAATTCGCGGAAAAGCCCGTCATATTCCTGGTCGGTAACGACAGGATCGTCAAGCACATAGTACCGGTAATTGTGGTATTCCAGTTCCTTCCGGAGTCTCTCTATTTCTTTGCTTATCTCTTCTTTTTCCATCCGCTTAATATGCCTCGCCGGCCTTTTGGTCAAAAGGTATATATATTTTAACACAGTCCGGTATTGATCTATAACTGATAATTTGAATCTGGCCCTGAATATCTTTTTATCCTGGTATGTCGTTATGCCGTGCTGTCGAGCTTTGCCAGACCGGGCTTGTGACAAAATTATCTTGACAAACAAGGCGCATGATTATAATTTGGTTGTACTTTTTGAGCAGTAATTTATCGAATCCACCCGAATGAGGTTTAATACGTGATCAAGTCAATAAAACTGAGATTTATTCTCATTCTTGTATTTCTGGTTCTGTCCATTATTTTCTGTCTGCCCAATATCGTCGATTTGGAAGGCGTCTGGAAGAAGTACCTGCCGAGCGATAAGATCCATCTTGGATTGGACTTGAAGGGTGGCATGCACCTTCTTCTCGAATTGGATACCGCAAAGCTTATGGACAATATCGTAGAAAGAAAAATGAACAGCCTCAAGGATGCGATGATCACCGAGGGCGTAAGATTCCTCGGTGTTGATAGGAAGGGCAGTGCTATCCTGGTTTCTGTACGCCCGGACCAGAAAGAAAAACTATTTAACGTCGTGGGAACCAAATTTTCCGACCTGAAGGCAGGCACCCCGAGGACTGAGGGGGATGTCATGCATATTGATTTCGTCATTCCCGAAAAAGATCTTGCCTCGATAAAAGAAAACGCCGTGAACCAGGCGCTTGAGACGATCCGGAACAGGATAGACCAGTTCGGCGTCTCCGAACCTGTCATTGTCAAACAGGGTGAAAATCAATTGCTGATACAGCTCCCGGGCATCAAGGACCCGCAAAGGGCGCTTGAGCTCATCGGCAAAACTGCCCAGCTTGAATTCAAACTTGTCGATGAAGCGGCAAATGCGAGCGGCGGGACCGGTTCAATTCCTGCCGATTCCGAAGTCCTTAAGATACGGTCGAAGAACAGGGAAACCGGTGTAGAGACCAACGTGCCCATCGTGCTCAAGAAGCAGGCATTGCTTACCGGCGAGCTTCTGACGGATGCCAAGATCAACATGGGCGGCAGAGATATAGGCAGTGAGATAGCGGTTGGTCTTGAATTTAACGCCGAAGGTGCCCGGATCTTTGACAAGGTGACCGCAGAAAATGTCGGTAAACGGCTTGCCATCGTTCTCGATAATACCGTCTATTCGGCGCCGCAGATACGCGAGAGGATCTCGGGAGGAAAGGCTTCCATCACGGGAGGTTTTTCTATTGACGAGGCAAAGGACCTTGCAATAGTGCTGCGCGCAGGCGCACTTCCGGCTCCCGTAAAGGTTGTACAGAATATCACCATTGGCCCGACACTCGGCCAGGATTCGATCAATAAGGGTGTCCTCGCAACGGTCCTCGCGGGTATTCTCGTAATCATATTCATGGTTGTCTACTACCGGTATTGCGGTATTATTGCAAACTTGGCGCTCGCGCTTAACCTGATCTACCTTCTCGGTATTTTCAGCGCGTTCAAGGCCACGATGACATTGCCGGGTATCGCAGGCATCGCGTTGACGATAGGTATGGGCGTCGACTCCAATGTCCTCATTTTCGAGAGGATCCGCGATGAGTTGCGCCTTGGAAAGACGGTGCGTGCCGCCGTGGATGGCGGTTATGCCAAGGCATGGGTGGCCATATTCGATTCGCATATCACCACCCTTATCACGGCTGCCGTCCTTTTTATCTTCGGAACAGGACCGATCAAAGGTTTTGCGATAACCTTGATCTTTGGAATGGTCATAAATCTTTTTACCGCAGTGTTCGGATCGAAAATGATCTTCGACTGGATACTTTCGAAATACAAACCAAGAACATTGAGTATATGAGGCGGCGCCCATGATGGAGCTCATTAAAAATACGAAAATAGATTTTATCGGCCTGCGAAAGATAGCGTTTACGATTTCAGGGGTCCTCGTAATAATAGGGATTTTTTCTTTCATAATGATATCCCTGGGAAAGGCCAACCTTAGTATAGATTTCACCGGAGGCACGAACGTTCAGGTCAGATTTTCCGATAAGGTAAATATCGGGGACCTAAGGCACGCCCTTGAATCCGGCGGGATAAGTGATGTGCAGATCCAGGAAGTAAGTGGAACGCGCGACTTTTTTATCAAGACGAAGCTTGGGGATACAGAAAAAGAATCTGTCGCGACCAGGATAACGACCATCCTTTCCAAACAGCTGAAGACCGCGAAATTCGAGGTGCTCGGAAGCAACATGGTAGGACCGGGCGTTGGGAAAGAGCTCAAGAAATATGCCATCATCGCAATAATAATAGCGTTTCTCGGAATTATCATTTACATCGCATGGAGGTTCACATTTGCATCAGGCATAGCCGCGACGATAGCAACCTTTCATGATGTCCTGGTTATCTGCGGCGTCTTCTATTTTCTCGGCAAGGAATTCAACCTTCTCATTATTACAGCGCTATTGACCATAGCCGGGTATTCCCTTCAGGATACGGTCGTCGTTTTTGACCGTATACGTGAAAATTCAGCAAAAATGAAATCCCGCGATGATTTCGGAAACATCATCAATAACAGCATAAACGAGGTCTTAAGCAGGACAATAGTCACCGGTATCACGACCCTAATAAGCCTGGCGGCAATAATGATCTTCGGCGGCGAGGTACTCTTCGATTTTGCCTTTGCAGTATTCCTCGGTCTCATCGTCGGAACCTATTCCTCGATCTTCGTAGCAAGCCCGATCGTATACGTCTGGCGGAAGAAGATATAGAAAACCGTAAGATGCAAGCCCCTGTCCATGTTCCAAAATAATTCGTCATTCCGGGCATCGGAGGCTGTGTCACAATTCCTTTTCCACCATCGAAAGCGGGTGTATTGTACCCGCCGTCATCCCGGGGCTTGACCCCGGGATCCACCACCCGCCGTCATCCCGGGGCTTGACCCCGGGATCCAAGGTTCTGTTTTTACAGTAGTTTCTGTATTCAAATGTTGTGAACACTCAGAAAGTTGCATAAAGGCCAAACTTTGGATTCCGAACACCCAGAGGGTACCCGAGGCCGGAATGACGGGGAAATTGTAATTGCAGCACAGTCTCCGGAGGCCGGAATGAGGCAAAATACATTTGCGGCACAGCATCACGTCCGGTTTGCCCCGAAAACCCGTAATTTGTCTTGAAAACTGCAGCCCCGTGTAATAATCTTGTAGGTTCCTGAGACGTGATCTGCCGGAACAATATTTTGGTTTGTACTTTTCTGGGAAGGAGGCCCCATGAGGTCTGATAAAATGAAAAAAGGTCTTGAAAAGGCGCCGCACAGGAGTCTTTTTGGTGCCATGGGAT
>CAIQJW010000031.1 GCA_903872255.1 uncultured delta proteobacterium
ATGTTTATGGTCTTCGAAGATATCGACGGTGGCTCATTTAAGGAATACATCCGGGACAACCAACTGTCGCTGAGAGATTTTCTGTCTGTCGCAGCCGATATGGCAAACACCCTGCATAAGATCCATAGCGCCGGGACAGTCCACAGGGACATTAATCCCTCTCATTATCTTTACAACCCGGCATTCAACCAACTCCGCCTCATTGATTTCAGTATTTCAGCGCCGCTAACCAGAGAAGGTATCGTTCTTGCCGGTAATGATCACACCCGGTGCACGATCGACTACATTTCCCCCGAGCAGACGGGCCGCATGAACCGCCGGGTTGACTGGCGGACCGATCTTTACTCGTTGGGTGTAACCCTGTATGAAATGCTCACCGGCCGCCTTCCTTTCGAAAGCAGTGATCCTCTTGAAATAGTACATGCTCACATAGCCAGGCAGCCTGTTCCTCCCCATGAAATGAGGCCCGGGATACCGCACGTGGTCTCTTCGATCATTATGAAACTTTTATCGAAGAATGCCGAAAACCGTTACCAGAGCGCTCTCGGCGCAAAGGCCGACTTAATGGAGTGCCTTGAAAGGCTCGAAAGAAAAGGCACAATAGACATATTTCCTGTTGCTTTGGAGGATATCTCGGAGAGATTCCTTTTGCCGTCAAAACTCTATGGCCGTGATAGCGAGATACGGGAACTGGTTTCATGCTTCACGCGGGCAGCAGCCGGTGCAAAAGAGATGGTCCTTGTTTTTGGGGCTCCCGGTATCGGCAAAACATCCCTTGTTAATGAAATTCAGAATTTCGTCATTGAAAGGCACGGTTATTTCGTATCATCCAAGTTCGACCAGTTTGTCAGGAATACCCCCTACAGCGCCATAATCGAGGCCTTCCGGGAACTGGTAAACCAACTCCTGCCGGAACCCGATGAAAACCTTTCCCTGTGGAGGCAAAAGATCCAGGATGCTCTCGGCCCGAACGGCCAGGTTATTGTCGACCTTATCCCTGAACTGGAGTTTATCATCGGCCCTCAGCCTCCTGTCATTGCCTTAAAGCCGGCCGAATCCAGGAACCGTTTCGGAATTGCTTTTTATAATTTTATGGCGCTTTTCTGCACGCGGGAACATCCCCTGTTTATTTTTCTCGATGATCTCCAATGGGCAGACATTCCTTCGCTTGCCCTTATCGAAACAATGATGAGCATCGAGGACGGGGCCTTCACTCTTGTTTTAGCTTATCGGGACAATGAAGTGGACGAGCATCATCCAGTTATCCGAATGCTTGAGAATATACCCGAACACCTCATAAAACGCATCCGGGTAGAGCACTTAAAGGCTACGCACACAACAGACATCATCTCGGACATCGTTCATCAATCGCCGGGCGACATTGAACTCCTATCCGGCCTTGTTCAGAAAAAAACGGGCGGAAACCCCTTCTTCGTGGGAGAGTTCTTGAAGACGCTCAATGCCGAGGGCCTGCTCGTCTTTGATGCCGGGAGATCTGCCTGGCATTGGGACATTACACAGATCAATTCCAAGAGCTTTACAAATAATGTCGTGGAGCTCGTTGTCGGTAAAATTAAAAAACTGCACAGTGAAACCCAGGCATTCCTGCGATACGCGTCGATGCTCGGCGGCACGTTTGATCTCACGCGGGTCGCAATATTGGCCGGGAGGCCACGGGAAGATAGTACACGGGAACTTGATGAAGCGCTTCGGGAAGATTTTATAATAGGGTTAGGCGGCGATAAATTTGCGTTCGCCCATGACCGTATCCAGCAGGGCGCGTACGGGATGATGAAAGAGGATGAACGCCCGGCCGAGCATCTAAGGGCCGGGCGCCTTCTTTTTGCCGGCATTCACGAAGACAAACGGGAAGAAAATCTTTTTGCCATCCTCGATCAGTACAATAAAGGCAAGCAGCTGATCACATCCGGAGACGAAAAGATCGAGGTTGCCCGGCTCAATCACCGGGCGGGACTTATAGCCAGGCAATCAACAGCGTTTGACCTGGCATACAAGTTTCTTAAAGCCGGCGTAGATCTGGTCAATGAGAATTTATGGCAGGATCATTATGAATTTACCCTTGCCATCTATTCTGACGCAGCCGAAGCAGCATATCTGTCGGGTGACCATGCTCAAATGCAAGAGATCGGAGATGCTATCTTTAAAAGCGCCCGGAGTCTTGTCGACAAGGTCCCGTTTTATATCGTGAATATCACCGCACTGTCTTCTCAGGCAAAATTCAGGGAAG
>CAIQJW010000032.1 GCA_903872255.1 uncultured delta proteobacterium
CTATTGAAGTCAGAGAACAGAAATTGAAACTATTTTTGGACGCGAAACAGATAGATGAACTGGATTACAAATTGCGCTAGAATTAGTGAGTGCACGATGTCTTGGCACAAAAAAGTGTGCACGATGTCTTGGCACTCACCACGTAAATCGTAAATCGTAACAGCAAAAACCTTAAAGACACTGGATCCCGGTAAACCGGGATGACGGCGGGTGTGATGGGCGTAAGCGTTGTACACGATGTCGTGACATTTACCACTCACCACTCACCCCTTACTCCTTACTCCTTACTCCTTACTCCTTACTCTTCACGATTTACGATTTACGATTTACGCTTTACGGCCTCACCATCATCTCAATCAAATGCGGGCCGGGTTCTTTTATCGTTCGTTTCATGTGGGTCGCCAATTGACGTGCGTCTTCTACCCGCACTGCGGGGACGCCCAGGCTTTGTGAGAGGGATACCCAATCTATCACCGGGCGGTTGATGTCGACGAGGCGGTGAGCGCTCTCCCCGAAAGTTTTTAGGCCTGCCCGCTCCAATTCTACGGCGATTATGTTGTAGCCTCCATTATTGCAAATGAGCGTGGTTACATTGAGATTTTCGCGCGCCATTGTCCAGAGGGCCTGGACGGTATACATGGCGCTCCCGTCAGCCTGTATATTGATGACAGGCCTGTCGGGCGCCGCAAATGATGCCCCGGCTGCGCACGGCATTCCGTAGCCTATCGAGCCGCCCGCGATGGTCAGCAGGCTGTGCGAAGGGCTTTCATGGGAGGCCGCATAAAAAGGAAATGTTGTCGTGATACCCTCGTCGACGACAATCGCACCTTCGGGCAGATAAGCTGCAATGGTCGAACAGACTATTTCGGGTGTAAGGGCGCCTGTCGGGATCGCGGGCTTAGATCGTGCGCGCCTGGCAGTTGCGGTGCGGGGGGTGTTCTTCTTTTTCCCGACCAGGTCTTCGAGATGTCCAAGGACCGCGATCATGTCATGACCCGGCCCCGGTATGGATATCGTGCGGGTTTTATCGGGAATGACGCGGCTCGGGGTACCCTCATATCCGAAGAATGTGACGGGATCATGCGCCCCCACCAAGACGACGGTCTCATAACCCGACATCAATGCTAAGGCGCCTTCCGGAAAATACGGGATCCTCTTCACAACGGGCAATCCCTCGTCCCTTTCCATATAACCCGGGAAGGTATTTGCCAGAAGATCGCAGCCGGTCGCTAAAGAGATCCTCTGTGCTATCTCAAGCCCATCGCGGCGCAATGCGCGATTTCCGAGGAGCATCGCTGTCTTTGTTCCTTTTAATATGGCCGCGGCGGCCCTTTTGACCAATGCCTCGTCCACCGGCTTAAATGCCGGCATTTTTTTAACGATACGAAAAACGCTGGATGGTAAAGCTTGAAAATCTGTCGGGATTATCAGGCTCGCTATCTGCCCTGCCCTGCTTGCCGCAATGACAGCCGCCACATCCGTGGATAGGCTGCCCGCCTGCCTCGTCGTCCGCAACCATCCCGATACGGTACGTGCGAGCCCCTTGATATCTGAATTGAGAGGAGGGTCGGCATCGCGGTGCCATGAAGCATGTTCGCCGATAATGTTCACGATAGGGGATTCCGCCCGCCGGGCATTATGCAAACAGGCGATCCCGTTGGCAAAGCCGGGGCCGAGGTGCAGGAGCGTCATCGCCGGCAGGTTCAGCACGCGCCCGTATCCGTCGGCCGCCCCGGTGCACACGCCCTCAAAAAGGCCAAGCACGGCCCGTATCCCGGGTTGCCTGTCAAGCGCCGCAACCACGGGTATCTCCGTCGTCCCCGCGTTGGCAAAACAAATATCGACACCGTTCGCAACAGCAGTTTCAAGGATCATATCCGCACCGGTCATTTATCCTCCATGGCAAGGTTTTTTGTGAGTATAACAAGTCTTACAAGTATCGTAAAGCGTAAGGGGGGAGAGACCGTAAATCGTAAATCGTAAATCGTAAAGCGTGAGCAAGAAATAATTCGTCATCCCGCCCCAAACCGTTTTCACGATTTACGATTCACGATTTACGATTCACGATTCACGATTCACGATTCACGATTTACGATTCACGATTTACGATTCACGGTCTTTCTTTACTCTTCACTGCCTTGGCTTTATAATGGAGCACAATGTCTGATCGGGAAAAAGAACTGCTGGCAGAGCTGGAGAGCTGTAAAAAGAGTATCGCTGAAATGGAGCGGTCTCAGGGCGAGCTTCAGGATATTATCGGGGCTTTGCGTAAGACGGAAGAGAAATATCGCAGCATTTTTGAAGACGCTATTGAAGGCATATTCCAGACAAGTCCGGATGGACGTTTTATCAGTGCCAATCCGTCCCTTGCTCGCATCCATGGGTACGATTCGCCGCAGGACCTCATTCAGTCTATTATGGACATATCGAAACAGCTCTATGTAAATCCCGAAGACCGGGTCATCCTGATGAAAACATTGAACGCTCAGGGGGCCGTGACGGATTTTGAAACACAGATGTACAGCAAGGACCGGAGCGTCCACTGGATCTCGATGAACATCCGGGCTGTGCATGATAAAGACAATAACGTCCGCTATTACGAAGGGACGATGCTTGACATAACGGAACGCAAAAGAGCGGAGACCGGGCTCCAGGAAAGTGAGGAACGCTACCGCGCGGCGATCGAGAATTCAAATGACGGTGTCGCCATTATCCGGGGACACGTGCATCAATATGTTAACAGGCGTTTTGTGGAGATGTTCGAATATTCATCTCCCGATGAAATAGTTGGCCAGTCAATCCTGCTGATACTGCATTCCGACGATGTTGCGAAGGTGGGAGATATCAACCGGCGCAGGTCGCTTGGAGAACCCGTTCCCTCGCGCTATGAGTTCAAAGGGGTTACGAAGACCGGGAAAACCCTCTACGTCGAGGTTTCGGCAGCGAACATCCCTTTGGGAGACGAGACGGGTTACCTGATCTATTTGCGGGATGTTACCGAGCGCAGGCACGCCGAGGACGTCCTCATACAATCCCGCAACGCCCTGGAAAGCTTGAACCGGGCAAAAACAAAGGCGGTCAATCACATCTCTCACGAGCTGAGGACGCCTCTATCCGTTATTCAGGGAAGCCTGAAACTCATCCGGCGGAAGCTGGAACGCACAACGGAATATAATTCGATACGCGACCTGATGGAATCTTTGGAGCGCAATCTGCAAAGACTTCTCGGCATTTCCCGGGAAACGGACAAGATATTTAGACTCTCACAGGAACTTGAGGCGGTCATGCTCGTCGGGGACCTCGACCGGCTCTGGCAGAGGATGGAGAGCCTGTCCGAAGTGCCCGTGGATATCCAGGAACACTGGGATGTCCTGCGCGCCTGGGTAGACAATTATTTTCAGACGAGTACGCAGTTTTTCCAGTCCATCGATCTGTATACATTCCTTGTATCAGTTGTCGAGCGCATGAAAAACAAGTTATCCCGCAGGGACCTCGACATACGGGTGGACGGCGCGCATGACCTCTTTATCTCGATCGATCCCGAGATCCTTCGGGACATTGCCGAAGGCCTTATAAAGAACGCGATTGAGAACACGCCGGACGGCGGAATGATAAGGATCGGCCTCGACCAGAAAGATGACCGGATATCCCTCGCCGTAACCGACACGGGCACAGGCATTACCGAGGAGAACAAGCGGTACCTTCTCGATGGACTGCACCATGCCAAGGAGACCGATCTTTACACATCAAAGCGACCCCTTGAATTCGGCGCCGGCGGGAAGGGGCTTGATCTTCTCCGGATGAAATACTATGCGCTGCGCTTCGGGTTTGATATCACATACGACAGCAATCGCTGCGTTTACATCCCGACGGATAAGGACCTCTGCCCGGGCGACATCTCACAATGTCCGTCGATCCGGAGCAAAGAGGACTGCCTCAATTCCGGCGGTTCCACCTTTACCGTTTCTTTTCCTGTCAGGAAAAGAACTCAATCACTCGATGAGCCATAGACCCGACATGGACCGTTACATCGTTACCGTTACCGATATCGCCATGCCCGGCGGCGCCGGGGTGGCAAAGATCGACAATTTCGTTGTGTTCATACCCGGCGCGGTGCCCGGCGACAGGGTTGCGGTCCGTATGATAAAACGCGAAAAGCGGTTCGGCCATGGAGAATTGATAGCAGTCGAGGAAGCATCTGCCTATCGGGTCGATCCTCCCTGCCCTCATTTCGATCGCTGCGGCGGCTGCACGATGCAGTCAATACAGTATGCAAAACAGCTCGAGATCAAGGGTACGTACCTCAGGCAATGTTTGAAGAGGATCGGACGACTGGATATACCTGAAGGCATCTTCGACCCGGTCACCCCTTCCCCGGACATATTCTGGTACCGCAGCAAAATAGAACTGTCGTTTGGAAATGACTTGAGCGGCCGCGTCACTGCGGGTATGCGCGAGGCGACATCACCTACCGGCTTTAATGGCCCCTCGATCGTTCCCGTCCCCGAATGTGCTATTTTCAGCCGGGCGTTAGGAACGATCATCGGGACCGTTGAAGACTATGCCCATTCGGAAGGCCTGTTCCCGTATGACGAACAGAAAAAGAACGGGACCTTGCGCCACCTCATTCTGAGAGAATCCAAGGCATCCGGCAGGCTGATGGTCATCGTGGAAACAAAAGGCACGGCGCCGCCGTCGATCAGCGAATTATATTACGTCCTTAAACGAAAGATCCCCGAGGTGACAAGCCTTTACAGGATCATCAATAGCCGGCCGGGCTCCTATATCGACTACAGCCGGATCCTCCACGAAGGCGGCGACCTGTACATCGAAGAATCCCTTGCCGGGCTAAAGTTCAGGGTATATCCCGCCTCATTTTTCCAGCCGAACCCTGCCGGGGCGTCACTCTTGTATGAAAGAATAAATGCCATTGCCTCCGGCGAAAGGTTCCGGAATGTACTCGGCCTTTACTGCGGCATGGCGCCGATCGAGCTCGTACTTGCGCGCAGCGCACAAAATGTCCTGGGTGTTGATTCCTCCAGGGAGAACATCGAAAACGCCCGTGAGAACGCAATATTGAACGGGATCGATAACTGCACCTTCGTCGCCGGAAAAGTTGAAGATATACTCCTCGACCGGGGGTTCAAAAAACCCGACCTCATCGTGGTAGACCCGCCGAGAAGCGGCATCAGCCCCAAGGGGATAGATATAATAACAAAGCTGCGGCCCGCATCTCTCATATACGTCTCGTGCAACCCCGCCACCCTCGCCCGCGACTTAGGTCACCTCGTTTCAAGCGGATATTCGCCGGAACGAGTAGCGCCGTTCGACCTTTTCCCGCACACGTCGCATCTGGAAACATTGGTGGTGCTGAAGGCCGTAAAGCGTAAATCGTGAATCGTAAAGTGTAAAACAAAAGGTTCGTCATTCCGGCGGCTTTTTGCGCCGGAATCCAGCGTCTTTAGGGCTTTATTCTTTTCCGGTTTCAAACGACGAGGAACTGCAAAGACACTGGATCCCGGTAAACCGGGATGACGGCGGAGGGGGTGGATGACCGTATGGTGGATGACGGTAAGCCGGGGTGACGGGGCTGGGGGTCTTCACGCTCTTACTCCTCACTCCTTACTCCTTGCTCCTCACTCCTCACACTCTCACTCCTTACGCCCTAAACGGTTGCTTTTCCTCATGATTTCTGCTATAAAATTCACTTGTCTATGCGCGACGTCATGGTCGGGATCTGGAGCGGTGAGGCGAAAACGGCACGGTGGATCTTGTATATTCCTCTCGCCTTTCTTTCTTATCTGTACCAGATCGCACTTGTGGCCAGAGAGTTTATGTACAGGACAGGGATAATGAAAACACATAGCGCACCTATACCGGTTATCAGTGTTGGAAATATCACCCTCGGCGGGACCGGGAAGACCCCTGTTGTTGAACGCCTGTCACAAACATTCAAAAATAAAGGCTATAATCCCGGCATCATAACGCGAGGATACCTGCGAACTAAAAGCGGGACGTTCCCTGTTGATGTAAAGAAAGATTCGGCACAAACGGCCGGGGATGAGGCCTATATGCTTGCAAAAAGGACCCGCATCCCGGTAATAGTGGGAAGAGACCGTCTGACGGCCATTGAATGCGGCATAGATTACTGTAACATCGACCTGGCTATCCTCGATGACGGGTTCCAGGTGAGAGATATTAAGAAAGACGTGGATATCCTTATCCTCAGCGGCAAAGAATCATTGGCAAGACAGGAGTTATTCCCCTTGGGGCCATACCGCGACCCCATTTCACGGGTACGGGCCTGCGATGCCATACTTGTAAGCAAAGGAGAACCTGACAGCGCGACCCTTTATTTTACTCAGGGGATACCCCGGTTCCGGGTCCGTCATCATCCGGTGCATCTCTATAATGTAAAGCAAAACGTCATCACTCATTACAACTATTTGAAAGATAAAAGAATTGCGGCTTTTTCCGGCCTTGGCGACAATGAATCTTTCTTTCAGCTCTTACGGCAGTTGGGAGCCAATATAATACATGAGACATCCTATCCCGATCATCACAGGTACAAACAGAGGGACATAAAAAAGCTTGAATCTGTCAGCGATATCGAATGTATCGTCACAACCGAAAAGGATGCGGTTAAACTCCCCGGTATGGAGCTTCCGGATAATCTCTTTTATCTTGCCATCGAAGCCCGGATCGAGGACGAGGATACATTGATGGAGCTTCTTCTTAAGAAGACTACCGCGCGTCCCCCGGTCCACCTCGCTTAAGAGGAAATCACGGGTCGGGGGGAGCAAGAATCAACGCAAAAAATCTTCCACTACCTCGACCCGATCAATGGCAGCGCCCATTTACCGTATGGTGATTGGGAAAATAAAACAAGGAGGAGACAAGAGCATGTCAGATCACGTATTTATTTTCGACACGACATTGCGCGATGGCGAGCAATCGCCCGGCAATACCATGAACACTCAAGAAAAGCTCAGGGTGGCGCGGCAACTCGAACTCCTCGGCGTGGACATTATCGAAGCCGGTTTCCCCATTGCGTCTGAGGGGGATTTTGAATCGGTACGGCAGATCGCGAAGCTCATTAAGAACTGCCAGGTTGCAGGCCTTGCCCGGGCCAACGACCAGGATATCGACAGGGCATGGGAGGCCGTCAAGGTGGCGGTCCACCCCCGTATCCATACATTCATTTCGACCTCGGATATCCATTTGAAGCATCAGTTCAAAAAAACACGGGAAGAAGTCCTCGCAATCGCCATCGAGGCGACAAAACGGGCAAAAAAATATACGGACAATGTCGAGTTTTCCGCAATGGATGCAACGCGCAGCGACTGGGATTACCTGTGCGCGGTGGTCAAGGCGGTCATCGATGCGGGCGCGACAACCGTGAACATTCCCGATACGGTGGGGTATGCCGTTCCCCATGAGTTCGGCGAACTCATAAGCTATATAAGGAAAAATGTATCCAATATCGACAAGGCCGTTATCAGCGTACACTGCCATAACGACCTCGGCCTGGCGGTTGCGAATTCGATCACAGCCGTTCATAACGGGGCCCGCCAGGTGGAGTGTACGATCAATGGCATCGGCGAGAGGGCAGGCAACGCTTCGCTCGAAGAGATAGCGATGATATTGAAGACCCGTAAAACGAAGTTTGACGCTGATACGGGGATCATTTCGGAAAAGATATTCCCCACAAGCAGGCTGATCACGTCAATTACGGGCGTGCCGGTCCAGCCGAATAAGGCGATCGTGGGCGCAAATGCATTTGCCCATGAATCGGGGATCCACCAGGATGGCCTCTTGAAGGCAAAGCTCACGTATGAGATCATGACCCCTCAGTCCGTCGGCATCCCGAAAAGCTCGCTCATCCTCGGCAAGCATTCCGGCAGGCACGCCTTCAGGGACCGCATCGAGAACCTCGGCCATATTCTCGATGAGAAGGAATTGAACCAGGCGTTTAAGCGCTTCAAGGCACTGTCCGATATGAAGAAGAATATCTATGATGAGGACATCGAAATGATCATCATGGATGAGATATATAAGATGCCCGAGCGCTGCAAGCTCGTTTACTTGAACGTGGTCTGCGGAAATAAGACCATACCCACGGCAACCGTCAAGCTGGAGATCGAAGGAAACATCGTCCAGGATGTCGGTATCGGCGACGGCCCTGTCGATGCGGCGTTCAAGGTCATCAAGAAGCTGGTCAAGGCAACAAGCAAGCTTGAGAAGTTTTCCGTAAACTCGATCACGCAGGATATGGACGCCCAGGGCGAGGTCTTCGTCAAACTGTCAGAAAAAGGCCTTAAAGCGATCGGTAAAGGGGCCGACACGGATATCATCGTGGCGAGCGCGAAAGCGTACATAAACGCGCTGAACCGCCTGGAATATGTAAAATCGAAAAGGGTGTAAGGGGAACGAAACATGGGAATGACAATAACTGAAAAGATACTGGCGGCACATGCCGATAAGGAATTTGTTGAACCGGGAGAAATAGTCGATTGCCGGATCGATCTCGCGATGGCGAACGATATAACAGCTCCGTTGTCACTCGAAGAATTCGAAAAGGCCGGTGCGAAAAAGGTTTTCGACACCGGTAAGGTCGTCTTCGTCCTCGATCATTTCACGCCGAACAAGGATATTCTTTCCGCGGAGAACTGCAAGAAGATCCGCGAATTCTCGATAAAACACGGGATAGTCAATTTCTTTGAAGGCGGACAGTGCGGGATCGAACATGCACTCCTTCCCGAGAAAGGGCTCGTCGTGGCGGGTGACGTCGTCATTGGCGCCGACAGCCATACGTGCACATACGGCGCGCTTGGCGCATTCTCCACCGGCATGGGCTCAACCGACATCACGTACGGCATGGTCACGGGCCGCATCTGGTTCAAGGTCCCGGAGAGCATCAAGTTCCATTGTTACGGTGAATGGGGCAAATGGGTGACCGGCAAAGAGCTTATCCTCCACATCCTCGGCATGATCGGGGTTGACGGCGCACTGTACGGCGCGATGGAATACACGGGCGATGCTATAAACGCACTATCCATGGATTCACGGTTCTCTATCGCCAATATGGCAATAGAGGCAGGCGCCAAGAACGGCATCTTTCATGTTGACGAAAAGACGACAGCGTTTATGAAGGAACATGCAGCAAGGCCGTACACGGTCTATGAGAGCGATGCCGGCGCGAAATATAAACAGGTCTACGAGATCGATGTCTCGAAGGTGGGCTTCACCGTTGCCTGCCCGTCCCTCCCGTCAAATGCAAAGGATGCCGGCGAACTGGGAAATATCGATATCGACCAGGTTGTCATCGGTTCCTGCACGAACGGCAGGATGGAAGACCTCGAGATGGCAGCCACGATCCTTAAAGGGAAAAAAGTGGCCAAACACGTGCGATGTATTATCATTCCCGCCACACCGGCCATTTATGGCGAGGCGATGCGCAGGGGCTATTTTCAGATATTCCTCGACGCGGGATGCATAATTTCGCCTCCCACCTGCGGACCTTGCCTCGGCGGACATATGGGCATCCTGGCAAAGGGAGAAAAGGCGGTTGCAACAACGAACAGGAATTTCATCGGAAGGATGGGGCACCCTGAAAGCGAGGTATATCTCGCAGGTCCGGCCGTAGCGGCGGCGACAGCGATAAGGGGGAAGATCTCCCGTCCCGAGGAGGCAATATGATACTCAAAGGAAGGATCTGGAAATTCGGCGATAATATCGATACGGATATAATAATACCGGCAAAGTACCTTGCTCATACAGATCCCAAGGTCTTGAGCCAGCATTGCATGGAGCCGCTTGCGCCCGATTTTCCGAAAAAGGTAAAACCGGGCGACATCATTGTGTCCGGCACCAATTTCGGGTGCGGTTCATCCCGTGAACATGCGCCGCTCGCAATCGGGGGGCTCGGGATCGGGCTCATCATAGCAAAAACCTTCGCTCGGATATTCTACCGCAACGCATTCAATAAGGGCATAGCGCTCCTCGAAGCAGACATTTACGATCTCGTAGACGATGGTGACGAGATCGAAGTCGATATCTCTAAAGGCATTATTCATTGCAGAGGAAAAGAGATCCATGCCAAGCCAATTCCCCCCTTCATGGTGGAACTCATCAATGAGGGCGGACTTATAAACCATCTCAAGAAAAAGCTGGAGGGCTAAAATGAAACAGTACAACGTAGCAGTGGTCGGTGCCACGGGCGCCGTCGGAAATGAAATGATCAAAGTCCTCGAGGAACGGAAATTTCCAGTCAAGAAACTGACACTTCTCGCTTCCTCGCGGAGCTTGGGTAAGACTTTGAGCTTTCACGGCGAAGACATTGATGTTGAGGAGTTGAAGGAAGATTCATTCAAAGATATCGACATCGCCCTTTTTTCACCCGGCGGCTCGATAAGCCTCAAATTCGCCCCGATAGCCGCCGCAAGCGGATGTGTTGTCATAGACAACACGAGCGCTTTCAGAATGGACCCGGACGTTCCACTCGTAGTCCCGGAAGTGAACGAGCATGCGATAGCACAGCACACAAAAAAAGGCATTATCGCAAATCCCAACTGCTCGACCATTCAGATGGTCGTTGCATTGAAACCCCTGTATGATGTAGCAAAGATCAAAAGAGTTGTCGTCTCGACATACCAGGCCGTATCGGGAACCGGCCAGAAAGCGATCAAGGAACTGGAACAGCAGGTCCTTGCGATATATGCCATGAAGCCGATCGAAAAAAAGGTATATCCTTACCAGATCGCCTTCAACGTCCTTCCGCATATCGACAGCTTCCTCGAAAACGGATACACAAAAGAAGAGATGAAAATGGTCAACGAGACCAAAAAGATAATGGAAGACGATTCAATCCAGGTAACGGCAACAACGGTCAGGGTCCCCGTCTTCTTTGGTCATTCCGAATCAGTTAATATCGAGTTCGCCAGCGAAATGACCCCGGACATGGCACGCAAGCTTCTCAAAAAAGCGCCGGGCGTCAAGCTTGTTGACAATCCTTCGAAAAATATCTATCCGCTCGCTTTGGAAGCTGCGGGTAAAGACGACACCTTTGTCGGCCGTATCAGGGTCGACGACACGGTCAAGTACGGCCTCAATATGTGGGTAGTAGCCGACAACATCAGAAAAGGCGCCGCGTTGAATGCGGTACAGATAGCGGAAGCGCTGGTAAAGAAGTACCTGTGAGGCCGTGAGCGCGTGAGCGCGTGAGGCGTGAGGCGTCTTCTTCTCCGTCATCCCGGACCGGGTACCCCTGGGTGCCGGGATCCAAGGTTTTAATGACTTTTTAATGTAAGCAATCAGGAACCAAGGCAAGCCGGGATGACATAAATAACCCGTCATTCCGGCTTGCCGGAATCCAGCGTCTTTGGCTTTAATCCAATAGGAAAAGAGACCTATATGCCCGAAAATGAAACTGCAGAGTCCGTTGATGAAATTCTTACCCTGAAGGTGCCGCATTCCGATATCTCCCGGTTCGATAAATCGGGACTGTTAAAGGAACTCACGAAAGCGCAGGAACCTGCAAAAGATACTGCGTTGAACCCGGTGAAAAGATTCGTCGCAAGCACGATCGGCATTTTTTTTATCATGGTCGGGCTGATCGGGCTATTTGGAAATGACCAACTCCTCATCAGCGTTCTCTGTATTTTCTTTGGCATCCTGGTCACATTTACGTTTATTGCGAAGCCGGAGATGCAGAAGAAAAGGGAAAGTGCAGCTAAGAAAAATCCGGGCGGCACCGAGGTCTCAATGATATTCAACAAACACAATATCGTTATGCGTTCGCCTTATAATGAGCTGAAAAAGGATTGGTCAGAACTGATTCAACACAAGAAAACGAAGAAAGGCATGCATTTCAATTTCAGCGACGGGATCGAAGCCTGGCTTCCCCTCACTTCTTTTTATGGTGATGAATTAAAGACCCTGACATCGCTCCTGCAAGACAAGAAGAATTAAACGCCTCTACCTTTGCGGCGGCTTCGTTCTTTCCAGGTCGACAATTTCATCTTCAATATCTTTTATCGTAAGACGCATACGTGTGATAGAACTCATCCTGTCCCTGATAAACGGGTCATCGGATGAAACGCTTTTCCCGCCGACAAACTGGTCGTAAACGAATTCGCCTATCTCGGCATTAATCTTCTGTATCGTACGCTGCAGCTTTGCAACGTCAAGATATCTTCTCTTTCCGATCATCGCCTGCCGCTCGACATTAAACGCAATGTCCTGCGCCGTTTCTTTCAGTGTCTTAAGACCGTCCTCGGTCCGCTTGCGGATATCGTCAATAAGTGCCATGGTACCCCCTTCCCTGCAATTATAATAATCGCACTTTTCAAACAGAAAGGTCAAACATGATCGTAAATCGTAAAGAGCATTGGAGGCCGTGAATCGTAAAGAGTAAAAACCTTAAGCAAAAAAACTTTTAACGATTATTTATTAACTCTTTACGATTCACGATTCACGATTTACGGCATTTCTTTACGATTCACGTCAGTACAAAAACATCGGTTTCCCCAAAGTATCCCTTACCTTTGGCCTGTATGAATCGGCGTCGTAAAAGGCGGTGACGTCGACCTGTTTTTTGGCTGCTATGACGAGATCGAGCGGGACTGTTGTGTAGATCGCCTGGTGCAGGGCGACCATGCGGCCCCTGTGGCCCATTGCTATCTGATCGAGTGCAAGGCTGCCGTAGGAAACGGCGACCATCCGGTCGAGAGAGTCGGGCGCGCCGGAACGCATCATGTATGCAAGCTGCTGATAAATGATGTTTACTCCACTTCTCTCTTTTATCTCCTGTGAAAGCAGGTGTCCTACGCCGCCCAGTTTTTTATGGCCGTACGAATCCTCGATGCCTGTTTCGGTCACTGTTCCCCCGACGACATGGGCCCCTTCGGAGATGGCCATGATGGCGTAATGGGAAGGATTTCTTTCGCGATCCTCTACAAGAAGCCTGACAAGTTTATCGATATCGAAGGGAACTTCCGATATGACTGCGCGGTCAACATCTGCGAGATACGCGGCAATGAGCGCGGTTTCGCCAGAGTTGCGGCCGAAAAGCTCAACAACACATATACGTTCATGCGAACCGGTTGTTGTTCTCAAGGCATTGATCGCGTCTACAGAGCGCGTGACGGCCGTTGAAAAACCGATACAGAAATCCGTACCGAACACGTCGTTGTCCATCGTCTTCGGAATGGCGACGATCTGGACCCCTTCCCTGTTAAGCCGCGCGGCATAGCTCAGCGTATCGTCGCCGCCGATCGGAATGATCGCGTCTATTTCAAGGAATTCCAGCACCTTAAGGATGTGCCGGGTACAGTCTATTTTATCACCGTTGGGTACCTGGTTCGAATCAAGGATATACGGCGGGACGTCCGGCGGCCTCATGTTCCCGGGATTTGTCCGGGACGTATGCAGAATGGTCCCTCCGGTCCTGTCGATAGTACGCACCTTTTCGAGATTGAGCGGCAAAATATATTGCCGCACGGTTTCCGGATCGTCGGGATCTATCCGCAAGAGCCCCATCCATCCCCGGCGGATACCCACAATATCTATATCATTGGCAATTGCACGAATAACAACCGCCTTGATAGCCACATTAAGCCCCGGAACGTCTCCGCCTCCCGTCAATATCGCCACTCTTTTTCTTCGCGCCATGCCGGACCTCCTCTATCCAAAATAACTCATATTCAGTCTATAACCGCGATTATGGAGGATGTCAAGGATGTCGACGGTGAGTCGTCAGTCGCAGGGTGCCATTCTTTCTTCCACGTCATTCAGGCCTTAAGGAGGCTGTGTCGCAATTACCCCCACTGAGTCACCCCGGACTTAAGAAGACTGTGCCGCCATTATCCCCACTCCGTCACCCCGGTTTACCGGGGTCCAGTGTCTTTCAGTGTTGTTATGACTGATTAAAGGAAGGTATTATTTAAGGTATGTATACCACCACTCCCTCACCCCGGTTTACCGGGGTCCAGTGTCTTTCAGTGTTGTTATGACTGATTAAAGGAAGGTATTATTTAAGGTATGCATATCGGAAGTTGTTAATATGATTCATGAAAGCAAACAGCAAAGACACTGGATCCCGGTAAACCGGGATGACGGCGGGGGTGAGGGATAACGGTGGGATGAGGTGAGGGATAACGGCGGGGGTGAGGGATTACGGCGGGGATTCCCGATGGGGTGAGGGATTACGGCGGGCGATGGATTGTGACATAGTCTCCAAGTCCGGAATGACTTCCCAATTGTATCCCGAAATGACACAGGATTGACCTTCTTCTGGATTTTGAACCTTACGGCTGACGGCTTGCGACTCACGATTGTATTCCCATATAATCCATTGATATTGTTGAATCTTTATGCTACATTACAGAGTTGGTTACTGCCCTGATGAACATCCGCGAACGATTGGAAGAACGGGAGACACAGATACTCTCGCCGTATGCGCAGAGAAGCGTTTCAACGCGCGGGAGAATGCGGTATGAACCCGAATGTGATATCCGCCCGGCCTTTCAGCACGACCGGGACCGGATAACACACAGCAAATCTTTCAGGCGGCTAAAGTATAAGACCCAGGTGTTCCTTTCGCCCGGGGACCATTATCGGACTCGCATGACGCATACGCTCGAGGTATCGCAGATCGCGCGGACGATCGGCAGGGCTTTATCGCTTAACGAAGACCTCGTCGAGGCGATCGCGCTCGGGCATGATCTCGGTCATACGCCCTTCGGGCATTCCGGCGAAGAGGTCCTCAACAGGCTTTACCCTGACGGCTTCCGGCATTACGAACAAAGCCTCAGGGTCGTTGATCTCCTGGAGAAGGATGGGCAGGGGCTCAACCTGACGCACGAGGTCCGGGACGGCATTGTCAAGCATTCGAAGGGCAAAGGCGATATATTGATCAATGACGACAAAGAAAAACCCCTGACCAAGGAAGCTGAGATCGTCCGGATAGCTGATATCATTGCATACATAAATCATGACATCGACGACGCCATCCGGGGAAACGTGATATGTGAAGATGACATTCCGGGCCATTTGCGGGACCGTCTCGGTCATACGGTTTCGAACCGTATAGATACAATGGTGCGCGGCGTCATCTCGAGCACGCTGGAGAATGGCACTATGCAGATGGGCTGCGGCGCCGAACTGGAATTGTATATGGTTGAGATGCGCAGCTTTCTTTACGAACGTGTTTACGACAGCCCTGTCGTCCATTCCGATTTCATCAAGTGCTCGAAGATAGTCGAGGACCTTTACGATTTTTTCCTTCGGAACCCGGATATCTATCTGAAAGAGACAGGCCATGATGATTTTTACGATGATCCGGTTGCCTGCGTGCGGGATTTTATCGCCGGCATGACTGACCGGTATGCATTCAGTCTTTTTGAAAAACTTTTCCTGCCGATGCCCTGGAGCATTCCGGTATAAGGAAGGCGAAATATAATTCATATGGCCATCAAATACGATTGATCGGTACATTGCAAGGGAGCACAGCTAATGATGGACAAGGTTTACGATCCCCACAGCATCGAAAAGAAATGGTATGCCAACTGGCTGGAGAAGGGATATTTTACCGCACAAAACGATACATCGAAGGGATATTTTTCCATGGTCATTCCTCCCCCGAACGTAACGGGGTCCCTTCATATGGGCCATGCCCTCAACAATACCCTCCAGGACATTGTCACGCGCTATTTCCGCATGTGCGGGGTAAATTCACTGTGGCTCCCGGGGACTGACCACGCCGGCATAGCGACCCAGAATGTCGTCGAACGCGAACTTGCAAAGGAAGGGACCGACCGCGAAGCCCTCGGCAGGGAACAATTCATCGAGCGCGTCTGGCAATGGAAAAAACAGTCGGGCGGCACCATCATCGAACAGCTCAAAAGGCTTGGCGCTTCCTGCGACTGGTCGCGCGAGCGGTTCACGATGGACGAAGGCTTAACCCGCGCCGTCCGTGAGGTCTTTGTGAGGCTCTACAACGAAGGCCTCATTTACCGGGACAATTACATAATAAACTGGTGCCCGCGATGCAAAACCGCCCTGTCCGACCTTGAAGCCGAACACGAGGACACCGAGGGCCATCTCTATTACATTCATTATCCGCTGGCATCCGGCGGGGGATACCTCACCGTCGCGACAACCCGTCCGGAGACGATGCTGGGCGACACGGCGGTTGCCGTAAATCCGGAAGACCCGCGCTACGGCAAATATGTCGGCCAGAACGTGGTCCTTCCCATAGTCAATAAAGAGATCCCGATCGTCGGGGATTCATACGTCGATGTCAAATTCGGCACCGGCGCACTGAAGGTGACGCCGGCCCACGACCTCAACGACTTCGAGATAATGAAAAGGCACGACCTGGAATTGATCAAGGTGATCGACGAAGACGGCAACATGAACGAGAACGCACTCCATTACCGGGGGACGGACAGGTTCGAGTGCCGGAAGAAAATTGTCGAGGAACTGGACGAAAAAGGATACCTCGAAAAAGTAGAACCGTACGCGATGGGCGTTGGTAAATGCTACCGCTGCAAGACTGTCGTCGAGCCGTATCTTTCGCTGCAATGGTTCCTCAGGATGCGGCCGCTCGCCGAACCGGCGATGGAGGCGGTGCGCCAGCACAGGGTCCGCATTATCCCGGAGATGTGGGAAAAGGTCTATTTCGAATGGATGGAAAATATCAGGGATTGGTGCATCTCGCGGCAGATCTGGTGGGGACACCGGATACCCGTATGGCACTGCACCAAGTGCAACGAAATGGTCGTTTCGGTTGAGGACCCTACCGAATGCCCGAAATGCGGCGGCGTCCTTCGCCAGGAATCGGACGTCCTCGACACGTGGTTCTCTTCCGCGCTGTGGCCTTTCAGTACCCTCGGCTGGCCTGACAAGACCCCGGACCTCGAGCAGTTTTATCCAACGTCGCTCCTCATAACGGGATTCGACATCCTCTTTTTCTGGGTTGCACGTATGATCATGATGGGGCTTAAATTCATGGGCGACGTCCCGTTCAGGGATGTCTACATCCACGCCCTCGTCCGTGATGCCGACGGCAAGAAGATGAGCAAGTCGAAGGGGAATGTAATCGACCCCCTGATCATTATCGACGAATACGGAACAGACGCATTCCGTTTCACACTGACAATGCTTGCCGCCCAGGGCCGCGACGTTCTTCTGTCAGAGGAACGTATAGAAGGCTGCCGCAATTTTATAAACAAGATCTGGAATGCCTCGAAGCTGTCCCTTTTGTTTCTCGCGGATGAGAAGCCCGCGCATTCCGGAAAAGGATCGGCCTTTTTGCCCGACCGATGGATACGGTCCCGGACCCAGCGTGTCATCAACGAGGTCCGTGAAAGCATTACATCATACCGCTTTAACGAGGCCGCGAATTCTCTGTACAGCTTCGTCTGGCATGAATATTGTGACTGGTACCTGGAATTGATAAAACCGAACCTTTACGGAAAGGTCGACCGGTTTGACAACGAAGCGACAAAAGGCGCGCTCCTTGGCACACTTCAGGACATACTCAAGCTTCTCCATCCGATAACTCCCTTCGTCACGGAAGAGATATACCAGAGGCTTCCCGGCAATGACGGATCGAGTATCATGATGTCCCCGTTCCCGGCCGTCAATGAGGCGGAGATAGATGCCGAGGGCGAAAAGATGATGGAGACGATCATGGGCATTGTCGATGTGATCCGGAACATCCGCGGCGAAACAGGCATTGCCCCGAATATCCGCATCGAGGCGATGATCCGGGCATACGGCGACGAGGCCTTTCTCAAAGACTACGGATACTACATAATGGAGCTCGGCAAGGTTGAGCATCTTTCCTTTATTGACGGTACGTCACCGGAGCATTGCGCCGTCGGCGTCTATAAGAATATAGAGGTTTTCGTTCCGCTCAAAGACCTTATCGATGTTGCAAAAGAACTGGGCCGGATACAAAAAGAGCTTGCAAAAATAGAAGAGGACAGTGAAAAAATAATAAAAAAGCTTAGGAACGAGGCATTCAGGCAGAAGGCTCCGCCTGAGGTCATTGCCAAGAACGAAGCGCAGTACACCGAACTTGCTGCCAGGAGAGAAAAATTGATGGTGGGCAAGGGGGTCCTTGAAAACCTTTCGAGGTAATTGATGCCGTTAAATTTTTCCCTGATCGAATCTTTCATCGCCGAGCATCAGGAGGATATGAAAAACAAGGCAATGCCGCGCCTCGAGCGCTACCGCATTCTTTCAGAACTGGGTAATGCATTGCAGACGGCGCTGAAGGATTACGAGGTCTTCGAAGCCGAACTGCACAACCTCGTCATCGATATCGTAAACAACACCACATCGTACGAGACGCTGGGCGAGTGCCATCAACGGGCAGTTGCCGGTGTCGAGAATTTCTTCCTCGAAGAGGACACGGTCGTCGATGTCCATGACCTGTTCCGCATCATACGCGACAGGATCGCTATACGCGTATTGGAACTTGTAGAAAACGAAATGGCTGAAGAAGGCCTCGGGAAGCCTCCCGTAGACTACGTTTGGGCGGGCCTCGGCAGTGAAGGCCGGGATGAACAGACATTGGTAACGGACCAGGACAATATGCTCATCTACGACGAGCGGGATGATTCTTTTGCATCCGACGAGCTGAAAAAGCTGCATTCCGAAATAGACGGCACGTCATCGTCCAAAACGCTTGTCGACGCGTACTTTGAGATGTTCGCTCTAAAGGCCTCCGAGCGCCTCAATGATGTCGGATTCGATAAGTGCAAGGGCGGGGTCATGCCTGTCAATGAGCGCTGGCGGGGCTCGATGACCGATTGGAAGAAAAGGATCGAGGAGCGCTTCACCCGCGATACCGGGATATTCGAACCGCTAGATGTCATTATCCTGACCGATGCGCGGACGGTCAAAGGCGACAGGAAACTGCTCGACGATTTTATGAGCTATTTTTTCTCGATGCTGACAAATAACAACAGCTTTATGAAGGAGTTCATTCAATCGGCTGTCCTTATGCCAAGCGCACTGACATTTTTCGGCGGGTTCAAGGTGGAGAAGGAAGGCGAAAACAAGGACAAGTTCAATATCAAAGTCCTCGGCTGGTCCCCGCTTATATTATCCGTACGGATGCTTTCTCTTTCCAACGGCATATTTGAAACAAATACCTTGAAACGTATCTCAATACTCAGGGAACGCAACATAATAAAGAAAGAAATGGAAAATGCCCTTACGGATGCTTATTTTACATTCGTTCGGTACAGGATCATAAATCAAATGAATTCTCGGGACGAAGGCGGCAAAAACTCGAACTTCTTGCGGCCCGACATGTTGGGCCCAGACGAACAGGACCGGTTAAGACGGGCCATGAAATCCGTAGAATCCTTTCAGAAATTCATTCAGGAAACGCTGCTCTTCGGACAGCCAGTATAAGGGGGAAACGATGAAAGTAGTGGAGCTCATGAACAAGAATGTGATAACCTGCCACCCATCGGAAACATTGAACATCATTATCAATAAGCTCGAATTATTTAAAATTGCGGGCATGCCGGTTGTCGACAAGGGCAAGCTTGTGGGCATAATCTCCCAGAGCGATATCCTCAAGGGCCTCAAGGCCGGTTCAATCGCCGATCAATCCGTAGCCGATGTAATGACACCAGACGTGATAACCGTACCGCCGACGGAGTCGGCAATTCTCGTCGCCAAATTGATGGTCGAAAAACACATCAACAGGATCCCTATCGTTGAAAGCGATAAGGTAGTGGGGATAGTGACGCGAGGGGACATAATAAAGGCAGTGGCGGAGTGCGGGTGAAATAGAGGCCGTGAATCGTAAAGCGTAAAGTGTAAACAAATTGTTCTTAACGCTTTACGTTTCACGTTTCACGACCATTCAAGGAAGGACATATGAAGATAACCAAAGAAACAGTCGAATACGTGGCGCATCTTGCGAGGCTTAAGCTTGACCCGCAGGAAGTCGAGGCCTATACGCTCCAGATCGACAAGATCCTCGAATACATGGAATCGCTCAACAGCCTGAACACGGATAATGTGGAACCGACAACCCACCCGGTACCGGTTGCCTGTGTTATGAGGGATGATATCGCGAAGCCATCGTTTGCGGCGGAAGAATCGGTCGGAAACGCGCCCCAGCGAATAGACACGTTCTTTAAGGTGCCGCCGATAATGGAGCAGGAACCGTAAAACGTGAATCGTAAATCGTAAAGAGTATTTTGCTTTTACTCATTACTATTTACGCTTTACGATTTCCGATAAAAGGGAGAGCACGTGGACGAATTATTTGACCTGACAATAATTGAATTGCGCGAGATGCTGAAAAAGAAGGAGATCACGTCCTTAGAGCTTACCGAGTATTATCTCGGGCGCATCGGCCGGTACGATGATGAGATCAAGGCATACTTGAGGCCCACGGAAGAGATCGCGCTCACAATGGCGAGGCAGGCCGATGAAAAGATAGCGCGCGGTGAAGAGGCCCCTCTTTTGGGCATACCGCTCGGTATAAAAGACATCCTGTGCACGAAGGGCATCGAGACAACCTGTGCGTCCAATATACTGAAAGGTTTTGTGCCGCCGTATGATGCAACGGTGATGAAGAAATTGCAGGATGCAGGGTATGTGCACCTGGGAAAGCTCAACATGGACGAGTTCGCTATGGGGTCCTCAACGGAGAATTCCGCGTTTCAGACCACGAGAAATCCTTGGGATACAACGCGCATCCCCGGCGGGTCAAGCGGCGGGTCCGCGGCAGCCGTTGCATCGGGGCTTTGCGCCGCATCGCTCGGTACGGACACGGGCGGCTCGATACGCCAACCTGCCGCACTTTGCGGCGTTATCGGAATGAAGCCGACATACGGCAGGGTGTCCCGGTACGGCCTTATCGCTTTTGCATCCTCCCTCGATCAGATCGGCCCGTTCTCGCGCAGCGTAAGGGATTGCGCGACAATGCTCAATGTCATCGCGGGGTACGACCCGATGGACTCGACCTCGATCCCTCAAGCGGTACCTGACTATCATTCGTTCCTCGGCAAGGACCTTAAAGGGGTCAGGATCGGCATACCGGCCGAATACTCCATAGAGGGCATCGAAGATGATGTCAAGAAGAACTATGAAGAAAATCTCCAGGTGTTCAAAGACCAGGGGGCGACGCTCGTAGACATCTCGCTGCCGCATACTGAGTACGCGGTAGCCACCTACTACATTATCTGTACGGCTGAAGCGTCATCCAACCTGGCGCGGTATGACGGCGTGAAATACGGCCTGCGCGAAGACGGCAAAGATATCATCGACATGTACAAGAACACGCGCAACAAGGGTTTCGGGCAGGAGGTAAAGCGCAGGATAATTCTCGGGACATACGTCCTGTCTTCCGGTTATTACGACGCGTACTACCGCAAAGCCGGAAAGGTGCGTACCCTCATCAGGCAGGATTTTGACACGGCATTCGCATCATGCGATCTCATCGTCACGCCTGTTTCTCCGACGACCGCATTCAAGGCCGGCGAACGCGTGGAAGATCCCCTGACGATGTACCTATCCGACATCTTCACCATACCTGTGAACCTGGCGGGGCTGCCCGGCATATCCATCCCCGGCGGCTTCGATGGCAGCGGGTTACCGATAGGTCTGCATATAATCGGAAAACCCCTCGAAGAAGGCCCGATCCTTCAGGCAGCGTATGTTTTTGAATCGGTAAAAAAACTCCGGATCGTACCGGAGAGGCTGGAAAAATAGAACGTAAATCGTAAAACGTAAATCGTAAATCGTAAAACGCAATAGAAGATACATAGCAATGGAAATAGCTTTTACGATTTACGATTTACGATTTACGAATGGTGAGGGAATGGACATCAAAAAGGCAAAGGGATTGATGATCGCACTTAAGAACATGGGCGTCGATCAGTATATCGGTAGAGACAAGGACGGGCCTACCCTTGAAGGGCTTAAGAAGGTAGCCATGGACTGTGTCCGGTGCGGGCTTGCTGCGACGCGAAAGACAGTCGTCTTTGGCGAAGGCAGCCCGAAGGCCAACATAGTGTTCGTCGGTGAAGCGCCGGGTGAAGAAGAAGACAACCAGGGCCGTCCGTTTGTCGGCAGGGCAGGCAAACTGCTCGATCAGCTCATCGAGCGGATCGGTGTGAAAAGAAGCGACGTTTTTATCTGTAATGTCCTCAAGTGCCGTCCGCCGGACAACCGTGATCCCCAGCCGGACGAAATATCGTGCTGCAAGGAGTACCTACTTGCGCAGCTCGATATCATTCACCCGAGGGTCATATGCACCCTGGGACGCCATGCTTACAATACCCTCCTCGAAGTTGACGCCGCGATCACCAAGATCCGGGGAAAGATGACGACATTCCGGGGAATTCCGCTTTTGCCCACTTATCATCCTTCCTATCTTCTGCGCAGTCAGAGCAAGATATCGGAGGCCTGGGAAGATATGGAAACCTTGAAGCAGTTCATAAAATGACCGCGACCGCATAAAGTTGAGGAGAGACAAAAATGAAATACATACTCGGCCCGATGAAAGTCCCGTTTCTGATACTTACCCCGATGTGCATTCTCGTCGGCATATCCACGGCAATGTGGTCCGGGGCCCATGTGAACGCGATCTCCATAGCGCTCATCGTTGTCGGGGCTGTGTGCTCGCACATCAGCGTGAACGCCTTGAATGAATACTACGATTTCAAGAGCGGCCTTGATTCTATAACGGAAAGAACGCCTTTCAGCGGCGGAAGCGGAGCGCTCCAGGAACGTCCCGACAAGGCCGGATGGGCATTGGCAACCGGCATCATATCTCTTGCGCTGTGTTTCTCGATCGGGATGTATTTCGTTTTCACGGTTGGCATATTGCTTCTGCCTCTCGGACTTCTCGGGATCGCCCTGATCGTCTTTTACACCCAGTGGATCACGAAAAGACCGATCATCTGCCTTGTTGCGCCGGGCCTTGCATTCGGCCCCCTCATGGTCCTGGGGACGCATTTCGTTCTTACCGGCTCGTATTCGTGGACCGCATTCGCCGCATCTTTAGTACCCGGTTTTCTCGTGAGCGATCTTTTGCTCCTCAATCAATTCCCTGATGTCGAGGCAGACAAAACGGTGGGGAGAAAGCACCTCCCTATCCTTCTCGGAAGGAAGAATGTGGCCCGCATATATATCTTCTTCCTCGCGTCGTCGTACCTGCCTATCTTTGTCGGCTACACGCTCGGCATATTCCCTGTTCACGCATTCATGGCCCTCGCCACGGTTATCCTCGCAATACAAACATCGCGGGGCGTGATGCAGTATTCGGATGAAATGAAGAACCTGGTGCCGTACATGGGAAAAAACGTGATAATAAACCTCGTGACCCCGGCGTTGCTGGCGATAGGGCTGATGATAGCATCGTAAGGGCGGTTCTACGTTCTACGTTGAAATGCCACGACATCGTGGATATACCCATCCGTCACCCGGCAAACATCCAAGTTCGAGAACCCCCTACCACCGTCATCCCGGGCTTGGAGGCTGTGTCGCAATTCCTTTCCCACCATCCAAAGCGGGTATATTGTACCTGCCGGCATAAAACCCCCGCCGTCATTCCGGACTTGATCCGGAATCCAAGGTTTTGTTTTTATTATTGTTTCTGGCTTTAATGTTTTCAA
>CAIQJW010000033.1 GCA_903872255.1 uncultured delta proteobacterium
GGAGGTTGGACGTGGACCCGCTTTCGCAGTGGGCGGACTGACGGTGGACAAAAGCCCCATTGTCTCCCTTCGGCCTCATTTAGGGTATATCCCTCATCTGTTCCGTTGTTATGTTGAAAACAGAGGCATACCTTTGCAGTGTCGCATCATCTAAGTTTTTGAACACGCCGGGTTTGAGGTGGCGTTTTACTCTCCAGACCGCGAAGCCTGTATACTGGGACAACATTTTCACATCCATGAGATTCTTTTTCATATAGTATGCCAGGGGGCTCAGTTCGGCCCTTCTGATCCTTTCGGTCACCTCGGCAAGTCCTTCATTGATGAACTCCCAGGCAATGCCGTTGGCGATATTCGTCGGCTCCCACCCTGAGCTCATCGTGCTCACGTATTCCCCGTTATCATCCGTGACGTAGCAGATAGCATGCCACTCACCGAAAATTCCATGATCCTGCGGAACGTCTTTCTTTTTCATATATATAGCGACTTCACCCTTCAACAATTCAGCATGCAAGGGGCTTCATCGCCAAGGTATATCCATGGCCCTTTTGCGACGCCCTCACATGGTGATATCAAGGAAGCAACCGGCGCTTATGCTTAATATTATTCGAAAACTATAATCCATTTCAACATATCTTAGCTATAACAAAAAAATCTGAGACTGTGTCGCAATCCCCACCCTTCGTCATTCCGGCGGCTTTTTGCGCCGGAATCCAGTGTCTTTTCAACGTTGTTACGGCTGATTAAAAGAAGGTGCTGCTTAACATATGTATATCAGAAGTTATTAATATTACTACCGAAAGCAAACAACAAAGACACTGGATCCCGGTAAACCGGGATGACGGCGGGTGGGGGGGGTAGACTTCTGTGTCGAATGAATATCTGCCTTGGATGAAGGCGGGGTGAGGGATGGCGGCGGGGGGGGTGCATTCCGACGCCCAGGGGGTACCAGGCGGGGATAACGGCGGGAAGGTTTATTCCGGCATTTTGTGCGTATCCATCCTAAAGAAAATAATTATGACACACTCTCATTATCTTCCCGGTCAGCCGAAAATATGGAAATACTTGGAAGATTTTCATCGTTATGTTAGGGTTCTCCAATACATCTGGAGGCTTGCACGGATAAAGCTTTGACGCAACTGCGAAGCAAGACGCTTAAAATAGATTTATAATGGGGGCAATTATGACAAGAACGGTTTTGAGTTTTCTTATCCTTTTATTCTTGTGCTTTCAAACGGCGTATGCCATCGATCCCGGCAGGGTGCAAGGCACCCTCAAGATAAATAATGAGACGATCGAACTGAAAGAGGTCTATTCCCAATTCCACGACAATGCCGAAGGTTTGCTGGACCGCCCGAAAGAGGTCCGAATAGTCCTTGCAGACAGGAAAGTTCCTCAGGAATCACTAAGGGGAATCGCCTTCCTGCCGGTCACTGCCCTGGCCAAAGAAGGAAAAGTCCGCGGACTTCTCCTCCAGTTCGATCCGGTAGACTTAAGTAAAATGATTGTTACCATTCTTCGGCAGCCTTCCCGTGAGGGTATGTCGTTGACAACTCTCAGCCGCAGTGATTCGGAAAAGAAACTCTTCAAAAATCTTGTTATCTCAAAGACACGGATTTCCGGGGAAACCGAGTATGCCGAAAAAAGAACTGCAGACAGCGACGAGATACCGGTAATCGCTTACTCTGCAAAATTCAGTGCCCCACTTTTCAATGAACTGCCGGTAACGGCTGACCTTAAGGGAAGGGCTGCCGAGAACTGCCCGCAGGCAAAGGTTTTAAAGGAAAAGATAAGCGCCCTTAAAAAAGGCGATTTCGACACGGTCAAACGTCTGTCTACTTTACGGTCAAACGCCAGGACGGACCTTCTTCTCACCCGGATGGGCGTGGACGAAGCAAAGACGTTCGCTAAGGAGGCTGCTGCGGATATGGAAGATTCCCTCAAGAATATTAAGCGCGTTGTGGTGCGTGGTTCAACTGCGGTCATGATCTTTTCCAGTAAACAATGGAGCACATTCGTTGAGGAAGACGGCCGGTGGAAATCTGACAATTGAAAAAGGCCGGGCCTGAAAAACTATTCGGGAATACTTGCCAACCACGACTCCGATAGTATACAATCCTACGTATGGCAATTTATCGGATCATTCTTGCTTTTTGTTTCCTGTTTGCCGGTTCGGCTTTGTGCTTCGGGGCGGCCGATGAAGGCGAGAGTTTATTTAAAAACAAATGCGGTAGTTGCCACAGCATCAATAAGTCGAAATCAAAAGCCAAGTCTGAAAAAGATTGGCGTTCTACGGTCATGAGAATGGTCGGCCACGGCGCAGATCTTTCCCGTCAGGAAATAGACCTGGTTGTCTCGTATTTGTCACAGAACTATCCTGCGAAGTAACATTCCGAGATATCAGCGGGTACTCTTGAGTAATATTCCATCTTTTTATTCCCGGCCGGAGGGCTTTGTCTTTAGTTTTTGCCCCAATCCAATTGTGCCGGACGTTCACCGCCAACAGGTTTTTTTGCACCGATCCACGTAAAGGCGTCCTGCGGCGTCGGAAAGTAATTATACCGTGTGAATATCTTCTGGCCATCGCTGGAAATGATGAAATTCCTGAATTTTTCCGCGTCGGAAATATTCTTCGAATTCGCGAGGATACCGACCTGCCCCGCGCCGATACGCTGAACCTCGTTTGCCCTCAATTTTATCGTTTCAACCTTCTGCGGATGCCATTGTCCCAGGTTGTGAAGCCCCATAATGGCATCCACATTCCCAAGAATAAGCGTGGTGGCGAGTTTATTGAAGTCTTCCGGATAGGTAACGATATTCTTTTTTAATTGCGTGATCCGATCTGTGCTCAGTGATCTTTGAATGATCTCTACGGCAAGCATCCCCGTGAATACGAGTTCCGGATTTGCTATGGCTACGCGCAGTGATGGCCGCGCCAGGTCTTCGAGGCCTTTGACGTTCTTCGGGTTCCCCCTTTGTACGTTAATGGCCGGTGCTACATATGCCAGCGATTCAATAGAACCCGGAAGTATTACTCCTTTTGCCTTCGCCTGCTGCATAATATATTCGGACGGAACGACAAAAAGATCCCCTTGTTTTGTAAGTATTATTTGAGACAGGAGGGTTCCTACCCCGCCATATGTAACCGTTACCTTTATTTTGGTCTTCTCGGTGAACACCTTTGTGACCTCTTCCATCGGCTGTTTAAACGCTGCTCCACAGAAGACCATGAGCGGTTCGTTGGCGTAGCAAAAGATTGAGGAGAAGACAGCGATAAGCGTCAGCAAAGAGATGCGGCGGATCCTTTTCATAGTCATTATTCTCCCCGTTGCGTTAAACTAAGCGACACATCGGTTATATACACCACTATATAACGCTAGTCAATAAAATACCACTTTGCGAAGGAAGGGGGCAGTTCCTGCGTTATTAACAGATATATACCCGTTAAGCGACATGTTCGGCCGGTCAAAGGTCTTGACAGGCCGGCGGACCGCGTGGGAAATAATTAAGATAAATATCAGGGACGAAAGGAGAATACATGAATATCGACGATGTAAGGAAAAGTTTCGCTATGCCTGCCAGCAGCCCTTCATTCTCGCGGGGGCCCTACCGGTTCCGCGACCGTGAATACCTGATCATCGAATATGAAACGGATATCGATGCTTTGCAGGCCGTTGTCCCTGAACCCCTGGAAATTGAAAGGCCCACCGTCAAGTATGAATTCATAAGAATGCCGGATTCCGACGGATTCGGTTCCTATGCCGAATCGGGACAGGTTGTCCCGGTACGATTTAACGGTGTATCAGGCAATTATCTTCATTCCATGTACCTTGACGACATATCTCCCATCGTGGGCGGAAGGGAAGTATGGGGATTCCCGAAAAAATACGCCCATCCCGAAATGCGCGTTGACCGGATCAATAAAGACTGTTATATCGGTGTCCTGAAATATGGAGAGCTCGAAGTCGCCAGGGCTACAATGGCCTATAAATGGCAGCAGTCCGCAACAGAACCATTGCGTACGGCGGTAGATTCTACGCCAAACTTTCTTCTTAAAATTATTCCCGATGTGGACGGCTCGCCAAAGATATGCCAGCTCGTTCAATATCCTCTGACAGATGTCACGATAAAAGAGGCATGGACCGGCCCCGCGTCATTGCAGCTCTTCGCTCACTGCATGGCTCCGGTTGCCGACCTGCCGGTAAAACGCATCGTAGGGGCGTTGCATTTTGTCGGGGATATGGCGATCGGACCTGGAAAGGTCGTTTACGATTATCTCGCTTAGCCTTTTGACGTATCCTTTTCCAGGAAATGTACCAGGGTTTCGGTCCTGAGTTGTATTGTTTTTTTTCTCATCTCGTCATTCCAGTCATAGAAACCCTTGCCTGACTTCATGCCGAGATCGCCTTTTTCCACCAGGCCCTGCATCAATCGTGAAGGCTCCGGCGCATTGCAAAGGACCGGAAAAAGATAGGAGGATATGATATGGAATATGTCGAGCCCTCCCATGTCAGCGCTCAAGAATGGACCGGTGACGGGCAGGCGCCTCCCGTGACCGTATATTATGGACCTGTCGACCTCTTCGATATCTGCGTAACCCTCATCGACAATGTAAAGTGCCTCTCTCAGGAGGGCCAGCTGAAGCCTGTTGCCAATAAAACCCGGGCATTCCTTCTTTAGCCGGACGGGCTCCTTTCCCAGGGACCTCACCCATTCTACCGCGGCATCGACAACGCTTAGCGACGTCCGCTCACCGGGTACGATCTCGACAAGCGGAATGAGTTGGGGCGGGTTCCAAAAATGTGCGACAACCACTCTTTCCGGATAGGAGAGACCTTTTGCGATCTCTGTCGGGCTTAAGCCCGACGTGTTCGTCGCGAGGATAACCTCGGGTGAACATATCCCGTCGATCTCCCGAAATACCTTCTTCTTCAGTTCAAGGTCCTCGGGCAGACATTCTATGACGAGACCGGCGGACCGGACCGCATCGCGGATCGATGTCATGCCCTTGATCCTGCCTGTTATGGCGCGGCATTGCTCGATGGTCCTGCCTTCAATGACGATGCCTGCCTCGATCATCTTCATGGCCCGCTCAAGGGCCGGACCGGAAATATCACACAGCACGACATTCAGCGATGCCTCGGCCCCAAGCTGAGCTATGCCGTGGCCCATTGTCCCGGCCCCCAGGACTGCAATTGTCTCGATATTCACACTGCCTCCTGAATGCAGCTTATTTAGCCAGTTCTTTTTCCATTTGTATGCCGAAATCATACGCCTCAAGTAGAGAAGCCTTCAGAAATGGTCCCGTAATTTCGAATGGCTCATACCGGATGAAGAATACGTTAAGGCTCGTATTGATGATATCTTGAAGTTCCGATCCCCTGGCGTACGGGTCGAACCCGAGTTGTTTGAGATTGAGCGGAAGGCCCACGTCATAAAAAAACCTGGCTGCCTCTTTCGCCTCATTCATCCGCTTCTCCATGACAAGCTGGGCCATAACACCTATTGCAACCAGTTCGCCATGAAGACAGTTATCGTGAAGTTGAGCCACGGCAGTCAAACCCTGCGCGATGCCATGGGCCCCCGCAAGTCCGCCGCTTTCAAATCCCAGTCCGCTGAGAAGGATATTCGCTTCCACAATGCGCGCAAGTGATTCGCCGATAATGCCGCGCCGGATCTCATCAAGGGCTTGAGTGCCATGTTTGAGGAGAAGGTCACGGCACTGCCGGGCGATCGCAAGCGCCGCCATGGTAGGCCGTGCCCCGCGCGCGGTACGCCCCTTGGGGTTCTCCATGCAGCATCGGGCCTCATAGAAAGTAGAGAAGGCATCGCCCATACCCGCCACGATATACCGGACCGGTGCAGCGGCTATTACATCAAGATCGGCAAGGACCATCAGGGGGTTCGTCGAATGAAAATCGACGTCGGCAAAAACCCCTTTATTATCATAGATAACGGAATGCGCCGCCGTCGGGGCGTCCGTCGAGGCCGTGGTAGGTACCGTGACAACGGGAACGCCGAGCCTCGATGCGGCCATTCTCGCGGTATCGAGACACTTGCCCCCGCCGATCCCGATAAGGACATTTATGCCGGTGCCCTGCCGAAAGAGAGCCTCGACCCTGCTCACTTCATCCAGCGTCGACTCGCCTCCGAAAATGGTTTTTTCCGTAGAAAACCCCGAACCGGTCAGGCTTTTATCGACGATACCGCCGAGTAAACGGTCCCTCCCGGGCGTGATAAGTATCCCGGCTGTCCCGGACACGCAAAGCGACAGATATCTTCCAAGATATCCGAGGGTGCCCTGCCCCTGTATATATTGGGATGGAGAAATAAAAAGCTGGATAGGTCGTCCGCCTTCAGGAGACATCCCGTATATTGCATTAGGATCTAAAGCCATGTATTTTCTCCCTGAGAACATTTGCCGGTTTTAGGTACCCAACCGGATAACACGGGACCTAAGCCGTAATGATAGCCCTTTTAATATCACATTTTCTACACGCGTTTTTCAAACGAAAGGTTGCGCCTGATGCATAAGCGGCGAAACAACCTTATTTCTTATCGATCCCTGCGATGATTCCCGGTCCGGGACCTTTTACTCTTCTTCCTCGCCGGCCTCTGCTTTTTCGAGAAAATCAACGAGAACGCCAGTTGTTTGACGGAGCCTCTGGCTCATTGAAAATGCGATCTTTTGCAGTACTTTGATTCCGATAGCCGGTTTTTCCTTGAACAGCCTTTTCATGCTATCACTTGTAAGCGTAACGAGCGTTGTATCGATCACGGCAACCGCAGTCGCAGAACGCGGGCAACTGTCGATCATGGACATCTCGCCTATCATTTTTCCCCTGCCTATCTGGGTTACACGTATATCCCTCATATGTTCGTCTTTTTTGAGGATATTTACGCCGCCCTTCACGACAATGCACATAAAAATCTCGCGGTCACCTTCCCTGAATACCGTCGCGCCTTTCCTGTATCTCATTGTTCCCATGTATTGAGACAGCTCCATGAGCTCGGCCCACGTGAACTCCATGCTTAACGATGTATCTTCAAGCAGTTCCGCCCGTTCGGTAATTCCGCTCCCTATTTGCATATAGCTCTTCCCTTACATTGTGTTATCGGCATTTTTCCTTTCATGTAAAGCCCTGGGTAAGAAAAAATTTAGGAGGAAGTCACAAGGTATTATGGCGGAAGATCATTTGTGGTGCACACGGCTCGCAATATGCAGGCCGACGAGCCGTGCCACAAACACCGCCAGATAGAGCTGCCCGACCATGGCCTGCAGCATAGTGAAGACCCGGGCCGGGTACGACCTCGGCACGATGTCGCCGAACCCGAGGGTTGTCATTGTGATAATGCTGTAATAGAGAAAATCCGTCTTTTGCCCCACACCCGAACTGAACCTGAAGGCATTGGGGTCCAGCACCCAGAACAAATAATAGATCAGTTGCCACCATGAGGCCATGAGGATATACACGGAGATGCCGCCCTTTACCGTATCGCCAGTGACGAGCTTTTCGGAAAAAATGCGCCTGATCATGAAAATGATAATGAGCCCGATCATGACGATATAGACGATCATTGCCGCAATACCCAGCGGCATGCTGTTCAGCACGAAAACGGCGAGATAATGAAAAAGGAGCGCCATAAAAGCGAAAGCGATGTATGCAATAAATAAAAAACGGTGCGCTTTCAGGATGCTGAGCATAATGGCGTACACAGCGAGGGACAAAAAAGAGACTGTCAGTGAATAGACCGTGAAATTGCTAACACTCAAGATCGACACGACCATGAGAGATATGAGGAAAAACAAAAGAAGTGAATACTTGTTCTCGATCATTCTCTCAATATGCTCCCTGTCCAACCATGCCTCCCGAACGTAGTGATGTTTTGAGGTGTATATTGAATAATTACCGCATAATTCTCTATTCTGCAAACATTTGGGGTAATTTACAAGAGGGAAAAGAAAACCGGTTTGATATTTACTTTTTGTACCCTTTAGGCTTTACTTTTACGCTTTACAAGCATTTCAAAGATGGAGGCATTCATGAACATAGGCATTCTCGAGCATATGGAAGCCCCGGAACTTCGTGAATATTTACGGTTTCTCCTGTGGCATTACCGGGTTGTCGACGGTTTCTGGTTCCTGTGTGTTGAAGAAAATTACGGCCGAAAA
>CAIQJW010000034.1 GCA_903872255.1 uncultured delta proteobacterium
CCCGCTCGCCGTCACCCCGGCGGGGGTGGTTGGCGTAATTATTGTCCACGATGTCGTGACACTTACCAGTTAGAATGTATAAATAAAAAAAGGGGCCCGAAGGCCCCTTTTTTTATTGTTTTGATTCTTAATCTTCTGCCGGTTTCGACCACAACAGGTCAAGAAGCTGGTCAGACGGTCTTTTGGTCATAAAGCTGACGATGAAATAAATGGCGCCGCAGCTTAAGACCAGGAACCATTCGTAGCTGCCCATACCGTACATTTTCTTATACAGAACGGACCAGCTGCCGTACAGGGTGAACACTGTCCCCCAGACAACGCATGCGCCTGCGCCCCATTTCGTCGCACCCTTCCAGAAGTAGGAGATTGCGGTTACGAAGAAGAAGACTGCGCCAAGGCCCATGGCCGCCATACCCATGAAGATGGAAAGGAGAGGCGGCGGGTTGACAAGGACAAAATAGAACGGGAGAAAGAGGAAAAGAGCGATGAGGAAGTACCCCAGGTACAGCATGCTGCTGTCTGATGTTTTCGGCCACCAGAGCTTGATGATGTCTTTTGTAACGTTCGCGCTCATGATGAAGACCATGCCGGCGAGTGTCGAAAGGGCCGCCGAAAAAAGACCTGCGGTGTACGCGGCAAGGAGCCACGGGCCGCCTAGTGCATGGGACAGAAGCGGGGCGGCAAGGTCAGCCTTGAAGATGTTCGGCTGGCCGTGGATGGTTGCGGCCTGAAGAAGCGTCGGGCCGTAGAGCATACGTGCTACGAGGCCGTTCGACGAGCAGTCGAGCATGATGGGGATGCCGGTGAAGCACCATACGACAAATACCAGCCACCAGTAGTCTTTCTTGGTGACCTTTTTCATGCCGAGGAAACGGCTGACGTTATGCGGGAAACCAACTGCCATGGTGAAAAATATGACCGGTGTAGCAAGGATGCCTACCCAGCTCGACATAAGCTGAGTAAACCCGAGCTGCGGAAGTTTCGGGTTGATAAGCGCCATCAGGTTCGGGTTCTGTGCGGCAAGGCCCGCTGTCAGATTTCTGAAACCGCCCACATGGATAATGGCCCACAGGCCGAGCAGTGTACCGACAACGCAGAAGACAGCGCCCTGAAGGGCCATTGCGTACTGGTTCCCGATGTAACCGCCGAGGACCATGTAAAGCCAGGCAATAAAGACCGAAAGCAGAAGGCACCATAGCGGTGAAAGGCCCGTCATTGCGAACCAGACGGTAGCGCCTGCCTTAAGCTGGCCGACTGAATAGAGGAAAAGGAAGAAAAGCATCGAGATCGCGATAATCGTCTGCAATCCCTTTGATTCGAACCTTCGGCCAATGGTCTCGGGCAATGTTGCCGCGCCGAGTTTCTTTGAAAAGTCACGTGTCTTCAAGGCGCCGAGCCAGATACACGGTATGATGCCGATAAGGCTCCAGATGCCGGCAAACCACATGCCTGAAAAGCCCAGCGCGTAGACGATGCCCGTCGAGCCGCAGAACGCCCATCCGGAGATGTACGTTGCCGACAGGGCCGCGCCGGTGATGACGGGACCTAAGTCGCGTTTACCGACGAGGTATTCGTCGAAGCTGCCCTTCTTCATTTTCAATCTTCCCATAAGGCCGAGGAAGACGGAAATTGCAAGCAGAAGGCCGACGGCGATGCTTCCCGCTACGATCATTTCTGTGTCAGGAGTAGGAATCGGTAAGAACTTCAGTGCTGGTTGTGGATTCATTCTTGCCACCCCCTCGTTACCAACCAAGTGCCAATAATAGTAAATAGGAAGGCAAAGACAAAGACCGACCCCCAAACGTACCATGCTGACATTAAACTTTCGACTAATTCTGGATCAACAGGCTGCATAATAACCCCCTTTACGTTTTTAAGAAACGAATTTGCCTTTCAGAAAGGCGAAACACACCTCCTTTCAAACGTATTTTTATTAAAAGAAGACTTGTAAAAAATCGGAACCGTCAATGCCTCAACGGTATAGATATAGTGGTGTACCTGATTTCCCAAACGCCCCCTTCCCCTTTATAATTATAAATCATAGTGTTCTAAGGGAAAATGTCAAGAAAAAAATCCGGTGTTTAAATCGTCGCAGAATGACTCCAGTAAAGGAATTATACAATATTTCAATGAGATGAGGGAATTTTGTACCAAAAAGTATTTGTATACAATGTACATTATGATGCCTTCTAAAGGCGCACGGAGACTGTCTTTGAGATGCCCTGCTCTTCCATGGTTATGCCATAGATCATGTCGGAATACTCCATGGTTATCCTGTTGTGGGTGATGAAAACGATCTGTGTTTTGAGGGCCATGGAACGGATTATATCGAGAAGCCCGGCAAGATTGGCATCATCGAGCGGGGCGTCGATCTCGTCCATGAGAGCGAAGGGGCTTGGCTTTGTATCCATGAGGGCAAGGAGGAACGCGAGCGAGACAAGGGCTTTTTCGCCGCCGGAGAGAAGCTCCATCCGCGTGACCTTCTTTCCGGGGGGCTGGACGAAAAGGTCAACGCCAACCTGTTCCTGGTTGATCGCAAGATATCCCTTCCCGCCTTTGAATAAAAGGTCGGTGAACCGGATAAAAGCGGTGTTTACCTTTTCAAAGGTTTCGGCAAAAAGCTCTTTCGTGAACTGATCGATCTTCGTTATCGTTTTTTTCAGGGATTCCATTGCCGTGAAAAGGTCTTCCTTCTGCTTGTCGAGGAACGATATCCGTTCATTCAATTCGAGGTATTCCTTTTCCGCACGGAAGTTGATCTCACCCATCCCGGCGATGCTTTTTGTGAGGGTTTCGCGCTCGTCTTCTATATTTGAAGGAAGCTGTACGGGTACGCTGCCTGGGTCCTCGACACCGTACACACTCAGCAGATGCCCGGTTATCGTAATACGTTTTTCCTCGAGAACGGCCAGGTCTTTTTCGGCATTTTCCTTGCGTGCCCGGACCCGGTCTATGTCCTTCGTCAGGCCTTCGATAGACTCCTGCATGGCTTGTTTCTGAGTGTGCAGGTTCCCGAGCATTATCTTGAGCTCTTCATACCGCTCGACATGTTTTTTCAGATCGGCCTCGAGCTCTTCGTATGAGCGTTCAAGGTATTGTGCCTTGTTCGTGCGGCTTTCTATCTCTTTTCGGGCTGCGGCCGCTTTTTCTTTAAGCCCCATCGCCTGACCGCCGAGGGATTGAATGGCCGCCGCGGCGCGGTCCTTGTTCTCGCTTATCGATCTTAAGATATTTATCTTTCTCTCTATCTCTATCGTGACGGCATGCCATGAGGATTGCGCGGCCTCGTATTCTTTCTTTAGACCGCTCATGGCCTCCCTGAACCCGGCCATCGAGGCCTCTATCGACAACTTCTCCTTTTCGAACCCGCCGAGCTCGCCGTCTAAGATCTCGAGGGTCTCCGGTGACGCATCATCCGATGGTTCCGTCATCGCGTCGAGGGTCGAAAGCCTGTCTGAGGCGCTTCTCAATTGCGCCTCTATCATGAGCACATCCGTTTCCAATGCCTTGACCCTTACCTCCTGTGCTTCCCGTTCACCACGGGCAGTCCGGTATCGCGCCTCCGCATTGTCAAGGCCCGGTTTCAATTCCTTAAGGATATTTGATCGGCTTTCAATATCCGCAGAAAGCGTTTTAAGCTCTTTTTCCAACTTCAATTTTTCTTTGAACTGCCGCACATCGATCTTTTTGGAGCCGGTACCGCTCAGTATAATGCCGCGTGAATCGATATAAATATCGTCGTTGATGAATATGCCGTCCTCGCCCGCCAAAATGCGTGACAGTGCATCCTCGATATCGGCTATCCAGGAAATATCGACCTCTATGTCATTCCCCGACCTCTTGAACATCCCTTTTGGCGAAAGAAATATCCTGTTGCCTTCTCTTTGACGGATCTCTGAGGCCATCGATTCAACGGAACCCGTTTTCATCACCTCGTATTCGAGCTCTTCCTGAAAAAAACGCTCGACGGCCTTTAGCTTCACCTCTTCTACCTTGATAAGGTTAACGAGTTTGTCTTCCGGCCGGGTGGCATCACGAGAGTCCCCGATATATCCCCCGAGCTGTTTCAGGAAATTTTCCTTGACCTGTTTTTCACCCCGCAGGCGCTCAATGAGCCCCTTGATTTTCTCGATCTCCTGAACCGCTGCGTCGCGCTCGCGAAGGGCCGAAGATTCCCCAACCGCGAGGGATTCTTTCTCCTCTGTCGCGATTCGCAGCTTGTCCCGGGTCGCTGTGCGTTTTTCATCTATCGATTGAAGCGCGGCCTCAAGTTCCCGGCGCTCCGCGGCCTGACGCTCTATGCGTTTTTGCCTTTCCTTCGCAAGCCGGTCGATGTCGGCAATCTTGTTCCGTGTTTCCGTAAGGGAGCTCATGGCGACGAAAAGCCGCGTCCGTGAATCTTCGAGATGCTTTTCCCGGTCTTCTATGTCCGCCTTGAATGACTGCACTACCTCGCGAATCTTCAACTCTTTTTCTTTTTCGGAATCGAGCTCGGCGCCTGTGACGGAACTCTTTTCATTGAGTGAATGTATCTCGTTTTCCTGCCGGGATATGTCCTGTGCTATCGAGGACTCCTCGCCTGCAATGCCCTGCACGGTTTCTCCCAGGCGTTTTATCTCTTCGGCGATATAGTCGATCTCGAGAAGGCGGTTTTCCATGTCCTTCTCTTTGCTTTTGAGGTCGATCTCCAATTGCCGGATGATGGTGTCGGTCAGTGAAAATTCACTTTCTTTGGCATTGAATTCTTCCTTGAGCGTTACTTTCTCGGCTTCCTTTTGAAGGATCTCCTCTTCGATGTCGGCCTGCCGCTCCCTGACCTTTCCCATGCGCTTCAATACCTTTGCATGCCCGTCAAGAAGGAGCTGCTTATCGATCTCGTGAAGCCTGTCGGCAAGCTCCTGGTGTACCTTCCATCTTTCCCATTCCTGCTCGGCTTTGCCGAACGAAAGGGTAACCTCGCGGTATACATCTTCGATACGCTCGAGGTTTGCGGAGGTCTCCGTCATCCGGCCGATGGCATCCCGTTTTTTCTCTTCGAAACGCGTTATGCCGCTTGCCTCCTCGATAACGACCCGCCGTTCCGGCGGCTTCATGTTTATGAGGGCCTCGATGCGTCCCTGTTCGATGATTGCGTATGAATTCGTGCCGAGGCCCGTTCCCAGGAACGCATCCTGAACATCCTTCAGCCGGACGATCTTTCCGTTCAGGGAATATTCATTCGTGCCGTCCCTGTAAATGCGCCGCTTTACGATAAATTCTTGAGGCCCTTCGGTAAGGTCGAGCGTTACCTCGGCAATATTGACAGGCCTCTTGCCATTTGTCCCATGGAATATGACGTCGCCCATGTCTTTGACCCGAAGGCTCTTCGTGCCTCTCTCACCGAGGACCCAGACGATCGCATCGACAATGTTGCTTTTGCCGCAGCCGTTGGGGCCGACGACAGAGGTTATCCCTTCGCCGAATTGAAAGACGGTACGGTTGAGAAATGATTTGAAGCCGAAGATCTCGAGTCGGGCAAGTCTCATTGAATCGATTCGATCGCGTCCTTAAGGCGCCGCTCAACACATTCTTTCCCTAATATGGCAATAACCTCGAAAATGCCGGGGCTGACGGTCTTGCCGCTAAGGGCCACCCTGATGGGCTGGATTATTGCAACCGGTTTCGCATTATATTTCTTTGTCAGACCCTCCAGACGGGCCTTGAGGCTTTCTTCATCATCCATTGAAGCGATGCCTTTTAAATCCTCGGCAAAGTCCGTCAATATCGGTTTTGTGGCGGGGGTGAGAAATTTTGCGCGGGCCGCATCGTCAACCGCATGATCGTCCCGGAAAAAATATTCCGACATCTGCGCCATCTCTTTGAGGGTCTTTGCCCGTTCGCGAAGGTTGACGATGATCCTGACAAGCCGGGCGTCATACCCGGCACTTATCCCGATCTCATCAAGAAACGGAAGCAGCCGCTTCGCTATGTCGTCTTCAGGCAGGGTCTTGAGGTAGTGGCTGTTAAGCCAGGTCAATTTCTCCATGTCAAAAATGGACGGTGACTTCCCGACGGCGGGAAGATCGAATTTCTCTATCAGCTCCTCACGGGAGAATATCTCCTGATCGCCGTGCGCCCAGCCCAGGCGCGCCAGGTAGTTCATAACGGCCTCGGGTAAAAACCCGTCATTGCGGTATTCGAGAAGCGACGTGGCGCCGTGCCTCTTGGAGAGGCGCGCCTTGTCTTTCCCATGGATGAGCGGCACATGAGCAAACTGGGGAACAGGGTATTTCAGGGCCTCGTAGATCACTATCTGGCGAGGTGTATTGTTGATGTGGTCGTCGCCGCGCACGATATGGGTTATTCCCATCAGGGCATCATCGACGACAACGGTGAAATTGTACGTCGGGGAACTGTCGGTGCGCAGGAGGATGAGGTCGTCAAGCTCTTCGCACTTGAAGGTTATCTTTCCGCGGACGAGGTCGGCGAAGCTTACCTCTCCCGACAACGGGGTGCGAAAACGCAGGACATACGGTTTTCCCTCATGGGACGGGTCGTCCGCCGGCAGGTCCCTGCATGTCCGGTCGTAGTGGGGTTTTCCGCCCTCTTTAAGCGCCGCCTTTCTTTTTTCCTCGAGAACCTCTGCGCTGCAGTAGCACCTGTAGACAAGGCCTTCCTTGAGGAGCCTTTCGGCATGCTCCCGATAAAGCTCCGTCCGGTCTTTCTGATAATACGGGCCTTCGTCCCAGTCAAGGCCAAGCCATGAAAGCCCGCCCAGGATATCATCTACATATTCATCGCGGGAGCGTTCGATATCGGTGTCTTCTATCCTGAGGACAAAGACGCCCCGGTGATGCTTGCTGTAAAGATAATTGAAGAGCGCGGTCCTAGCGCCGCCGATGTGCAGGTTTCCCGTCGGACTCGGCGCGAACCTTGATCTAACCATTATGATTGCCTCCAGACTAAAGATTGTTAGTGATTATAAAGGAAAATCCCACAGGCATCAATCCATTTCTGGATGACGGCTTCAAGCGGCGCCTGCGGACAGGACGGCAAGTTCCGCATGTGAAAAAACTTCCCATTTTTTAAGCTTATGGGATATACTTTTACTGTATGGATGCAGAAAGTAACAACGAACTGATACTCGCAAGCCAGAAAGGGGATGTCGACGGGGTAGCCCGGATCATCGGGGACGGGGCGGATGTCAACGAGACCGACCCGAACGGCAACACCGCCCTTATGTATGCGGCAAAGAACGGGTTTACCGATACGGCCCGGTTTCTCATCGATAATGGCGCGGATACGAACGCGAAGAACACTAGGGGAATGTCAGCCGCCGTGCACGCATGCCGCAATAACCAGGTGGGGGTGCTCAGGCTCCTGTTGTC
>CAIQJW010000035.1 GCA_903872255.1 uncultured delta proteobacterium
GCCGTTAGCCGTTAGCCGTTCGCTTGCTTTTGCCAATTTCGTGATTATATTTCTAGCAGATTTTCAGATGTACACTGGTTCGACACAGGGAAAACAAGTTAGGACGGACTGTTAGAGGTGAATATATGAATTGGGAAAAATTAACTATAAAAGCCCAGGAAGCAATACAGGAAGCTCAGAAAAAGGCGGAATCGCTGGGTCAGCAGAGTATTGAAAATGAACATCTTCTTTTTGCCCTCATATCGAAAAAGGAAGGAATAATACGGCCCATACTCGAAAAGCTCGGAGTAAGGACGGACATCATTGCCAGCGACCTCGAGCGGGAACTCAAGAAGATCCCGCGCGTGGAAGGAGGAATGTCTGACACATATATCTCACCGCGCTTTAAACAGACCCTCGATACCGCCTTTACCGAAGCGGAAAGGCTCAAGGATGAATTCGTAAGTACCGAGCATCTGCTTATCGGCATAACCGATGCGAAGGATGCGCCTGCGGCGGCAATATTGCGTACGTACGGGGTTACCAAGGACAGTATTTATGCCGTACTCAAAGACCTGCGGGGCACCCAGCGCGTCACCGACCAGGCACCGGAAGAGAAATACCAGTCTCTTCAGAGATACTGCCGCGACCTTACCGAAGAGGCCAGAAAAGGAAGGCTTGACCCGGTGATAGGCCGCGATGAAGAGGTTCGCAGGGTCATGCAGGTCCTATCCCGCCGGACCAAGAACAACCCCGTCATCATAGGTGAGCCGGGTGTCGGCAAGACCGCCATCGTTGAAGGGCTCGCGCAGCGCATCATATCGGGGGACATTCCCGAAACCCTTAAAAATAAACGGGTCCTTTCCCTCGACCTGGGGTCCCTGCTTGCCGGGGCAAAATACCGCGGTGAATTTGAGGACAGGCTGAAGGCAGTTTTGAAAGAAATTGATGAGGCATCGGGCACAGTTGTTCTTTTCATTGATGAGCTCCACACCATAGTAGGCGCAGGCGGCGCCCAGGGCTCGGTCGACGCCTCCAATATGCTCAAGCCCGCCCTGGCACGCGGCGAATTACGGTGTATCGGCGCCACGACCCTCGACGAATATCGCAAATATATTGAAAAAGACGCTGCGCTCGAGCGGCGTTTTCAGCCGGTATACGTCGGTGAGCCGTCTGTCGAGGAGACGATCGCCATCCTGCGGGGACTCAAGGAAAGATATGAGTTGCATCACCGGGTACGTATCAACGACCCGGCGATCATTGCGGCGGCCACACTGTCGCACCGCTACATAACCGACCGTTTTCTCCCCGACAAGGCGATCGACCTCATCGACGAGGCTTCATCGCGGCTGCGTATGGAAATAGACAGCGTTCCTACGGAGATCGATGAGATAGAACGCAAGGTGATCCAATCCCAGATCGAAATAGAGGCGCTCAAAAAAGAGAAAGACCCCGCTTCGAATGAGCGCCGGAAGAAGATACAGGACGAACTCGCCGGGCTTAAGACGGAGGTTTCCGAGAAACGAAAACGCTGGGAGAAAGAAAAATCCTTTATTACAGACATCTCGGAGATAAAGGAAAAGATCGAGCACGCCAAAACGCAGGCGGACGAACTTGAGCGCAAGGGAGATTTCGGCCGCGTCGCCGAGATCAGGTACGGCACCATCTCGGCCCTGGAGCAGGAATTAAAGAAGAAGAACGACGAGCTTGCAGCGGCGCATCAGGGCAAAAGAATGCTCAAGGAAGAGGTCGATGAAGAGGATATTGCCCGCATTGTGTCGAAGTGGACGGGTATACCTGTGTCCAAAATGCTCGAGGGAGAGATGGACAAGCTCGTCCGCATGGAAGAGAACATCCACCGGCGGGTGGTAGGTCAGGATGAGGCTATCGAAGCCGTTGCCAATACGATACGGCGGGCCCGGGCAGGTCTCCAGGACCCCAACAGACCGCTCGGGTCGTTCCTTTTCCTCGGCCCTACCGGCGTCGGCAAGACCGAACTTGCCCGGGCGCTGGCAGAATTCCTCTTCGATGACGAACAGGCAATAGTCCGCATTGATATGAGCGAATTTATGGAAAAGCATTCCGTATCACGTTTGATCGGCGCCCCGCCCGGATACGTGGGATACGAAGAAGGCGGATACCTTACCGAGGCAATACGCAGACGGCCTTACTCCATCATCCTGCTCGATGAGGTCGAAAAGGCGCATCCCGATGTTTTCAACGTTCTCCTCCAGGTGCTCGATGACGGGCGTCTCACCGACGGCCAGGGACGGACCGTGGATTTCAAGAATTCGGTCATTATAATGACATCGAATATTGGAAGCCAATGGATAACCGATCTGACCGAACGGGACTACGAAGAAATGAAAAGGCGTGTCGGTGATGCGGTAAAGACGCATTTCAAGCCGGAATTCGTCAACCGGATAGACGACATAATCATATTCAGAGGACTGTCTGTCGAGAATATCAAGGCGATCGTAAAGCTTCAGCTCGACATCATGGCGAAGCGTGCGCAGCAACGCAATATTACCCTCGTCTTTACGGACAATCTAAGGGAATTGATAGCCAAAGAAGGTTACGACCCCGCCTACGGGGCGCGGCCGCTCAAACGCCTGATACAGAAAAAGATCCAGGACGCCCTCGCGCTCATGATCCTGAAAGGCGAGGTGAAGGACGGGGATAAGGTAACGGTAGATTCGGATCCGGCCGGCAAGGTGATTTTTAACGGCTAACGGCAAACGGCAAAAGAAAATAACAAAGTCAATTCCGTTAGCCTTTAGCCGTTCGCCGTTCGCCGTTTTTTAATCTTGACCTTTTTTCAACCAATTGTTATATAAATGGATTGCTGTAGGCGCTTAGCTCAGTGGGAGAGCGCTTCCCTGACGCGGAAGAGGTCAGGGGTTCAATACCCCTAGCGCCTACCATTTTTTTTATATGTTCGTTTGCGCTGTCGACAAATAATGAGATTGACGAAAGTTAATTTCCATATCATAAATTCAATTTATAAAATTTACTGGCGGAGTTCGAAAAAACGTAGGCAGGGTGAAAGTCCGCAGGTTCCGGGAGTTGTTCCGTGAAAGCGCGCCGATTGTTCTTATGGATTTTGTTGATCTTTACGATACTTCCGCTTGCAGCCTTCACCCAGACAACGGCACCGGCGAATCAGCCTGCCCCTGCTTCAGGCAATCCATCGGCAGTATCCGGCAATAATCCCCCTGCATCTTCGGGAAGCACCGCCGCTCCCGGCGAACATCCGGCAACCGGCATCAAGCCGGAGGCAGGCCTCGCCCAACCGGCACCGGCACAAAGTCAATCTCCCGTGAGTCCTCCGGCCGTCGCTGAAATGAGCCCGATGAATTTCAAGCTGAGTACCGACGGGACCGTTGCAACCATACTTTTCGATAAAGATAGCATCGACGCGATGAAGACCGTTATTGCCCAGTTGGAACAAAACGGGGTCCTGGGAAAGGTCAAAGGGATCATTTATTCCTCTGCCGGCATTACCCCGATGCTGGTCCTCATGGGGGAAAAGGACGAACTCGCCCAGAAACTGGAGGTACTCCGGCAGTTCATACCGGACCAGAGTCAGGCACACATGGTGGTGATATCGGCAAGCCTTCGCGAATTGCAGGACGAGGATGCCTACTATGTCGGTCTTACATTGAGCCCCGATATCCTGGGGATAATGTTGAGCGGCGCCGGCGCGACTGCAACCTTTCAAAACTATGGCAGCGGGGATGACTTCTTTAAAACTCAGTATCAGACGACCATAACCGCGCAGTTTCCTAGCAATTTTACTTTTTCCCGGATCGCCCAATTTCAGGAGGCTTACCAGAGGGGCAAGGTCCTTGTGGCCAGCGAGGTTTACACCCGCAACGGTACGAAAGCGCTTCTCACGAACATCCAGTCTATCCCGATCTTCACCGTCGACAGCAATAAAAATATCTCGACGCAGTACCAGAACCTGGAGACCAGTATCGATGTCATACCGACCACAGTAGAATATAACAAGGAAAAACCGGAGGAAAGCCAGGTAAGGGTAGATGCCCTCGTAAAGATAAGCGTCATAACTGGAAACCAGGTATATTCAACCTCTTCCGCCCCGTCTTACGCAACAAAGACCTTTGCCACAACCCGTGTCCTGAAGGCGAACAACGAACGGTATGTCGTCGGGACATTTGTCAACGATGCGTCTTACAAGGGACAGACGGGCATACCTTTCCTTTCTAAAATACCGCTCCTGAAATATCTCTTTTCGCAAGAAAGCAATGACTCGCAGCGCAAGATCGCCATCCTCACACTTGCCGTCAGGCTTGTCCCGATGAACGTTAAGGCCCTTACAATCCAGGTGGACAGGGTCGACCCGCTGGAAGAGTTATATAAACGAAAAGGCCATAAGGAGGCAGAGAAATAGGCCTATTCCGCGAAATTTGCATTATTTAGCCGCTCAGCCTTCGATCATATTCACATTTCTCTGCGCATTTTTGAGATGCACCGTTAGAACCCGTTCTTACCAGTCTTTTTAACTATAAGAATTGACAAGAGAAACACAAAAATGGTAATAATATCTTTCTGTTCAGAAACAATGTTTCTCAGTTTTGAAATTAGCGGTCAAGGCAGTTGAAGGATCATGTAATGGATGAAAATCTCGATATAATAAGGCACAGCACGTCTCATCTCATGGCGCAGGCGGTCAGGGACCTTTTCCCCGGCGTGAAGGTTGCAATCGGGCCTTCTATTGAGACCGGATTTTATTATGATTTTGACTATGACCCGGGCTTCACCGATGAGGACCTCGCAAAAATAGAAAAGCGTATGGGCGAACTAGCGGAGATGAACGTCCCGATCGACCGTAAGATAATAAAAAGGCAGGACGCAATCAGGATGTTCACCGAGATGGGGGAACCCTACAAGGTCGAACTCCTTGAGGCCCTGTCAGACGACGAGGTAAGCATATACACGCAGGGGGATTTCACGGACCTCTGCCGCGGGCCTCACCTCGAATCAACGGGAAAGATCAAGGCCTTTAAATTGTTGAGCCTTGCAGGTGCATACTGGAGAGGCGACGAGCACAACAAGATGCTTACCCGCATATACGGGACGGCATTCACAGACAGGAAGGCGCTCAAGGAATACCTAACATTTCTGGAAGAAGTCAAAAAAAGGGACCATCGAAGGCTGGGAAAGGACCTCGATCTTTTCAGCATATCGGATGAGGTCGGAGCCGGTCTCGTTATATATCACCCGAAAGGTGCGCTGCTCAGGTGGCTCCTTGAAGATTTCGAACGCAGGGAACACCTGAAGCGCGGGTACGATTTCGTTGTCGGCCCCCACATCCTGAAGCTCGATATGTGGAAAAAATCCGGCCATTTCGAAAATTATCGCGAAAACATGTACTTTACGAAGGTCGATGAGGTCGAGTACGGCATCAAGCCGATGAACTGCCTTGCGCACATCATGGTCTATAAGTCCCATGTAAGAAGTTATCGCGAGCTCCCCTTGCGATATTTCGAATTGGGGACGGTCTGCAGGCATGAAAAATCCGGCGTCCTCCACGGGCTCATGCGGGTCCGGGAATTCACCCAGGATGACGCGCATATTTTCCTGCGTCCCGACCAGCTTCATGACGAAATTCTTGCTATTATCCGGTTCGTTCAGGATGTCATGGACATCTTCGGTTTTAAATTTGAAATGGAGATAAGCACCCGGCCATCCAAATCCATCGGCAGCGACGAGGATTGGGAGAGAGCAGAGAAAGCGCTCAAGGAAGTCCTTGACGGCCATGGTCTGCCGTATGACCTTAACGAAGGGGATGGCGCGTTTTATGGCCCGAAGATCGACATTAAGCTCAAGGATGCTCTCGGAAGAAAATGGCAGTGTGCAACTATCCAGTGCGATTTTGCCCTTCCGGAACGGTTCGATCTGCACTACACCGATTCCGATGGCATAAGAAAAAGGCCCGTCATGCTGCACAGGGTCGTTCTTGGTGCGCTTGAAAGGTTTATGGGCGTTCTGATAGAGCATTACGCGGGCAAGTTCCCGGTCTGGCTGGCCCCGGTCCAGGTTGTCGTCATGAATATCACCGATGACCAGGCCGCATATGTCCGGTCCATCGCCGAGGGATTGGGTCGTGAAGACGTTCGGGTCGAAACAGACCTGAGAAATGAAAAACTTGGTTTAAAAATCCGCGAAAGTGTGGTAAAGAAAATCCCCTATATGGTGATCGCGGGTAAGAACGAAATGGAGAGCAACACTATCACCGTCCGTGTACGCGATGGCGGTGAGCTGAAAGATATCAGGCTCGAAGATTTTATTGAGCGGGTAAAGGATGAAATTTTAACCAGGAGGTGAGCCTTATAGCAGCAGTAGGAAAGGATTTCAAGGACATTAACGTCAACGAAAAGATCCGGGTTCGCGAAGTACGGCTTATAGACGAAGACGGAGAACAGTTAGGCATAGTTCCCACAGTGGACGCCTTAAGGATGGCGCGGGAAAAAGAACTCGATCTTGTAGAAGTTTCGGGGAAATCTTCCCCACCGGTCTGCAAGATCATGGATTACGGGAAATATAAGTACCAATTGGCGAAAAAAGCCCAGGAAGCCAAGAAAAAACAGACCGTGATCCAGATTAAGGAAATGAAGATCGGGCTCAAGATCGAGGAACACGATTTTCAGTTCAAAATGAAGCATCTCCGGGATTTCCTCGAGGAGGGCCACAAACTTAAGATCATCATCATGTTCAGGGGAAGGGAGATACTTCACGTTGACATGGGTGAAAAACTGGCACAAAAGGTCATAGAATCGTTGAAAGATGTAGGGGAATTGGAACAAAAGTCGAGATTCGACGGCAGAAATATTGTTATGATTTTTGCCCCCCTATAACAATAGCTTGCACAGCGAGCGAGAAGGGGAGGCTCCACGGGCTTATTCTCGTGGAGAGGGCGACGAGAACCCCTTTAACCTCAAGGAGGATACACATGCCAAAAGTTAAGACCCATCGGGGGCTGGCAAAGCGCGTAAAAGTCACCGCCGGCGGCAAGATAAAACGCGGCAAGGCGTACCATAGCCATCTGCTTTCATGCAAGACACCCAAGATGAAGCGTCGGCTTTCAAAGGCTGACACCGTTAATTCAGCTGATGCAAAAAGACTTAAGTCATTAATACCGTATTTATAAAAAGGTTTAAGAGAGGTATAGCACCATGCCAAGGGCAAAACGAGGATTTAAGGCAAGACATAGAAGAAAGAAGATATTTAAACTTGCAAAGGGTATGACGCAGCGCAGGAAGAATGTATACAGTGTAGCGAAGAGAAGCGTCTTTAAAGCCCTCAAGTATGCCTATACGGGACGCAAGGAACGCAAACGCGATTTCAGGGCACTGTGGATAGTCCGTATCAATGCCGCGTGCCGTTCCTATGGGATTCCTTATAATCGTTTCATATAAACGGGTTGAAGGTCGCTAACATCGCCCTTAACAGGAAATCGCTCGCCGACATGGCGGTGAATGACCCTGCCGGGTTTGAGCAGGTTGTTGCCAAAGTAAAGGCCGTAGTGACACACTAGGGTGACTCTTGGATATTAGCGGACTTAAAGAAAAGATCGAAAGCGAAATATCCCGGATAACAAATGCTGAAGATGTTAAACAGGTCAAGGTGTCCGTCCTCGGCAGGAAGGGAATCTTCGCCGAATGTCTGGACGGGCTGAAAACACTTGATAAAGAAGAGCGCCGCGATGCGGGCAAAGCGATAAATGATGTAAAATCGTGGGCCGATCAAAGACTCGGTGAACTGGAAAAACAGTTTGACGAGATAGAAAGGCGTAAACGGGAGGCCGCCTCACGCATCGACATAACGATGCCGGGGGCCGTTCCGTTTTTTGGTAAAAAGCATCCCATAACATTAACTCTCGAAGAAATTATCAGGATCTTCTCATCTCTCGGTTTTGCCGTGGCAGAAGGGCCCGATATCGAGACAGAGCACTATAATTTCGAAACCCTTAATATTCCTTCGGACCACCCGGCAAGGGATATGCAGGATACGTTTTACATAAATCCCGGTATTGTCCTTAGGACGCACACATCGCCCGTCCAGATCCGAACGATGGAGGCGCAGCTCCCTCCGGTCAAGATCATCGCCCCGGGATGCGTCTACCGCTGTGATAACGATATCTCGCATACACCGATGTTTCATCAGGTGGAAGGATTGATGGTTGATAAGAACGTGCGGTTCTCGGACCTCAAGGGGATACTCACCATATTCATCCATGAGATATTCGGCCCCGATACGTCCTTGCGGTTTCGTCCGAGCTATTTTCCCTTCACCGAACCATCGGCCGAAGTGGACATCAGCTGCGTGATATGCCGCGGCGAAGGCTGCAGGGTATGTAAAAATACCGGCTGGCTTGAGATATTGGGGTCCGGTATGGTTCATCCCCAGGTTTTCCGGAATGTCGGGTATGATCAGGAAGAGATCACCGGTTTTGCTTTTGGTATGGGTGTCGAGCGCATCGCCATGATCAAATTCGGGATCGATGATATCCGCCAATTTTACTACAATGATGTCAGGTTTCTCGCGCAGTTCTGAGGTGTGATCGATTGAAGATACCTATCGAATGGCTGAATGAATTTATTGTCATTGATATAGATATAGATGATCTTGCGAAGCGCCTGACGATGCGCGGTCTCGAGGTCGAAGGCATCGAAAGGTTCACGCCCCGTTTTACGGGTGTCGTGGCCGCAACTATAACGAAGATAGAACCCCATCCGAATGCGGATGATCTGTTGATATGTTCTGTTAACACCGGCAAGGAGGACCTTACCATTGTTTGCGGAGCACCGAATATATCCGTTGACGACAGGGTACCGCTCGCTGCAGTTGGTGCCGTCCTCGATAAGGATTTCATTGTCGGTAAACGCGCCGTGCGGGGGATTGAATCGTACGGGATGCTGTGTTCGGAAAAAGAGCTCGGCATATCTGACGATCACACCGGGATCTTCATCCTTCCCGATGAGATAATCCCCGGTACTGTCATTGCCGAATCACCCATTGCGCACGATACCGTGCTCGACATCAGCGTTCCTCCCAACAGGGGAGATTGCCTGAGCGTTTTCGGTATCGCCCGTGAAATAGCAAGCATACTGCGGCAGAAGGCCAAACTTCCAGTTTTTACATTGACTGCCGGTTCCGATGAAAAAGTCGAGGACCAGGCTCAGCTCACCATTCAGGATACCGGTGCATGTCCGCGGTATATACTGAAATTGATAAAGGGCATTTCGATCAGGCAATCTCCGTTCTGGATGCGCCGAAGGATAACCCGGTGCGGCATGAGGCCGATCAATAACGTAGTCGACATAACGAACTACGTCATGCTCGAGATCGGCCAGCCCCTCCATGCTTTTGATTTTGAGCGCCTTGCAGGATCAAGGATCGATGTCAGGGTAGCCCGCGAACCGTCAACGTTCAGGACCCTCGATAGTATCGACAGGCCGTTGGAGTCCGGCGATATCCTTATTTGCGACGGTTCGGGCCCGGTCGCTATCGCGGGCATTATGGGCGGGGAGGACTCCGGGATCACCGCTTCCACGACAAACATGGCACTTGAGAGCGCCTATTTCAACCCCTTTTCAATACGGGCAACGGCCCGGCGTCTCGGTATACGGTCTGAGGCTTCTCTTAGGTTTGAGAAAGGGATAGATATCGACAATGTTGGATTTGCAGCCGACAGGGCAATGTTCCTGATGCACCAATTGGGCGGCGGCACCGTTATCGGCGGCCAGCGGGAAATATTCGAAAAAAGGGAACCCCGGACCATTTATATCACATACAGCAATATCAATGGCCTTCTGGGCACGCATATCATTCATGATGCAGTCACACAGGCCTTAAGATCCATTGACCTGCACGTCATGAAAGAGGATGAGAACGGCTTTACCATATCCATCCCTAATTTCCGGCACGATATCAGTGAGGCTGCCGATGTGATCGAAGAGATCTCCCGTGTCCACGGTTTCGAACATATCCCGGACACAAGCCCGGTCACCGTCCTTAAACCGCAGAAACTGACGAACAAGGACCGTTCTTTGAATATGGTGAGGGAATACTGCCTCGGAACAGGGTTTTTTGAGATCATCAATTTTTCATTTTTCTCTACGAAAGATATCGAACTCTTCCGTATACCCGAAAATGATGAACGCAGCCGTTATGTCCCTATAATGAACCCCATTTCACGCGATTGGGGCGTCATGCGGACCATGATGATGCCGGCGGTCCTAAAATGTATTGCGTACAACCTGAACCGGGGTTCAAAGAACCTGAGGTTCTTCGAAAAAGGAAAGATTTTCTTTCAGGGCAACTCCCGTGAAACACGTGAAGAATCGATGTTCTGCTTTGCATTGACGGGAAAACCGAAGGAATATTCCTGGAAAGAGAAATATACGGATTATGATTATTTTGATATAAAAGGAGTAGTAGAGGGATTGATAGAAAAGCTCGGTGCGGCTTGTGAGTTTTCTCCGACTGCCGAGCCGTTCCTCGATAAGGGGTGCTCCGCGGATGTCATTATCGATGGCGCAAAAGCCGGTTGGATAGGTTCGATCCGGGGCGATATTCTGAAAGCCTATGAAATTGAACAAACTATTTATTGCGCTGAGTTACGATTTGATATAATCTTACAAAAAGGGAACCTGACGCTTCAATACAAGCCGATACCCCGTTTTCCACAGGCAACTCGTGATTTTTCGTTCTATGTGGATGACTCTGTGCCGATAGTCGTGCTTGTCAAGAAGATAAAGGATATCTCACCCCTTATAGTTTCCGTAGGAATATTCGATATGTTCCGCAAGGAGATACGAAGTATATCCATACGAGTTGTATTCCAGTCATATGAAGAAACTCTTACCGATGAGCGTGTTAATTCTCTTCAGGAGAAGATCATCGGCGAGATGACCAATATTGATGGAATTTCGTTAAGGGCATAAGGAGGAGGAATGACGAAAATAGACATCGTGACCGATCTTTACGAAAAGCTCGGATTTTCCAAACGGGAGTGCGCGCATATCGTCGACCGGTTTTTTGAAATTATAAAAGATACTCTTGCTACCGACGAAAATGTTAAGATCTCCGGTTTTGGCAATTTTTTCGTACGTAAGAAAAAAGCCCGTCGGGGCAGAAACCCGCAGACAGGCGAAGAGATCAAGATCACAGAGCGCAAGGTCTTAAGTTTCAGGCTGAGCCAGGTATTAAAGGACGAAATTAACAACAGCAGGCAGGAATGAACGGAAGAGATATACCCGACCGGGTCTTTTACCGTATCAAAGAAGTCTGTACCCTGACGGGTCTGAAGCCTCACGTCCTGAGGTACTGGGAACAGGAATTCAAGGACATCAAGCCCGTAAAGAGTCCCACGGGACAGAGGCTATATAAGAAAAAAGACCTTGAGATCATCTTTACGATCAAGAAACTCCTCCATGAAAAACGATTTACTATAGACGGAGCAAAGCAATATCTTGCTAATCATAAACGTGCCCTGAACGAGATCCGTGAGGAACTCACGGAGCTCGTCGCAATGCTGAAACAAGAGGAGAAAGAAAAAAAATGAGAAATACTATCGTTGCGTTGTTGTTGGCCGCCCTGGTGTTTTCCTGTACCCCGGGCCCTACGTATTATGCGAAGAGCGAATCGGACTCCATCAAGAAGAATTATAACGACAAGCATCTCCAGAACCTGTATGAGTCAAATTCGAGTCTGTTTAAGGAAATATACAACCGGTATAATTCAGCCGATGTTGGCCTTTATCAGGATGGTATCGGAATTACAACCCTTGAGGATTATGACAAACAGCAGCTTCATTACGTCATGGTCTATGTGCGGCCCAAAGATGCATCATTCGATGTGAATACCACGAAACCCGAACAGAGACTGGCGGCGATAATCAAGAATTTCGTACCGAAATATGTAAAAATGATCAATCCCCGCGACCTCGACAAGAATGATATCGAAGGCCTTGCTTTCGGCGTTTACTGGGCAGCCAGGGATCATTCACAGTGCGATCAATACGGCGGTCATATAGAATATGTTTATATCTTTTTCCCTAAGGCCGCAGCTCAGGCATATCTGAACGGAAATCTGAGCCTTCCGGAAGCGATCGATCAGTCCGAGGTTATGGCAAGCACGGACCTGAAACCTGCCAAAAGTATACGCCCTGTCTTCTAGATCACTTGTGAAAAAAGAGAGACGCCGCAGCTTAACGCTGCGGCGTTTTTTTGTGCTATTTCGTGATCGCGGAAAGCAACCGGTGCTAATGAAACAATCCCGCCTGCTGAAGGACATTTTTGATCGTCATTTCGGGAAAGGGGGCCGGTATGAACGAAAGGATAAATATGGCAAGTCCGAGGATTGCCAGTTTCTTCCGCCTGCCGTCAAGTTCTGTCTCCTCATCGAGGGGTCTCGGATGATTGCGGCCGAAGATCGCGAGAAGGATAACCAGCGTAAACCAGCCGATATTATGGAAAACCGCAAGGATGCCCAGACCCGCGATCACGCCGTAAAAAACCCATTTGCTTTGACGGCCGAACACGGCATAGACGACGTGCCCCCCATCAAGCTGGCCTACAGGAAGCAGATTGAGCGATGTTACAAAAAGACCAACCCAGCCCGCATAAGCCAAGGGATGCAGCATGAGCTCATGTCCCTTTGGTATCTCCCCCACAAGCAGGGGCTCGAGTATCTTAAAGAGAAGCGGTTCGCCAAGCTCCATATACGATGATGCCGGGATGCCGGAGACCGTCGTGATCGTGGAGAGTTTCAGACCCGCGATAATAAACGGGACCGCTACAATAAAACCGCTTAATGGGCCGGCAATGCCGATATCAAAAAGCGCCCTTTTATCCGTAATGATCCCCTTCATCTTGATCAAGGCGCCGAACGTGCCAAAGGGAGGAAGCGGCAAGGGTATAAAAAATGGCAATGTGCTGGGAATGCCGTGACGCCGTGTCATGACATAGTGTCCCATTTCGTGGCACAAGAGAATCGTCATAATTGCGCAACTGTAAAGGTAACCGCCGACAAAGATCGTTGATGCTATGGTTACCAGGAATAACAGAATGTGTAGAAAGATCATCTAGACCTTTAGCAAGCCGTATTCCATGAGAATTCGGTCATTTTTCGTTCCCGACTTTATTTTCACGTCCAATGAACATAAGAATTCGTAAAAATCTACCAGGCTCTTTTGCGGCAGCTTGCGCGAAGTAGTGAAAAGCTTATACGCGTAATAGGGATGCTGAAAAGGCAGGTATCGCTTTTTGCCTGACGTCTCGATATCGGCCTCTTCCTTCCATCGTTTGAAAGCAGAAGCGAATGCCGGGTAGGCACGCGCGTCAGGGATATGCGGTTCGAGGTCTTTTGCCTGGAGCAAAAGACGCATCTGGTTGACAAGGTAACTGTGTATTACGAGAATGTGCTGGCCGTTTTCCAGCAGGCCCTCAAAAATATTAAGGACCTCTTTCTTATCCATACGGGAAAAAGCGTCAAAAAGCACCATTAAAGTGTCTTCATGAGTTTCGGTAACTACCGCGTTAATGTCTTTCGAATCGATCGTTGCCCTGTCGCCGACATAGCTGATGAGTTTTAAAACCTCCTGGTCCAATATCGACTCATCCCGTATTCTTGATGTCAATAAGCCAAAAGCCTTATCGGTCATCTTCTTGCCATTGCTTTTGAGGGCTGCCCGGACCCTTTCCTTGATCCTCTTATCCTTGTCCTTTTCCAGAACTACGGGCTCGATTTTCAGGATCTCGCATACCTCGCGCGATACCGATGTCAGGTATATGATAAGCCCTGCCCTTTCTTTCAACACATCGAAATTAGATTTCAACGCCCGTACGTCTGCGACGCCTGGGTCAATGACCGCTATAACCAGATTGTCAGCAAGAAAAAGGTTCGAAGCCTTTTCGACAATGACCTGCCTCAAGTCTTTACCCTGGGCAAGTGTAATTGCCGGGTTGGGGTTGAACCGGCCCGCGAGAATATGGACATCCTCGATAATATTTTCCTTGGACCCCAAGGCGATCAACATTGCACTCATACATGGTTAGGATATCATCGGCTGACCTCGTTTTCAACAGAAAGAGGCACCGCATGCCCGTGTCAAAAGAACGATAATCGTCATCCAGGCGCCAAGGAGACCGTGTCGTAACCCCACCCGCCGTCATTCTCCACCCGCCGTCACCCCGGTTTACCGGGATCCAGCGTCTTTGTTGTTTGCTTTCGTGAATATTATTAATAACTTCAGATATACGTATCTTAAACAATACCTTCTTTTAATCAGTCATGACAACGTTGAAAGACACTGGACCCCGGTAAACCGGGGTGACGGAGTGGGGGTAATTGCGACACAGTCTCCCAAGCACCTGGATGACGGTGGTGGTGGTCGTTCATTATGCCATCAACCTCTATACAGTAAATGGCTGGCACTAAAAGAGAACAGGTCTCTCCGAAACACCGGGGGACGCCGGGCAATTATTTCCCGTATTTTTTCTTCAGGAATTCAAGGCCGGTCATAGGATATAAGGCATATATCAGAATATCACCCATATCCTGCGATATGTCCTTAACCGCTTCTCTCGCAGCCGGCATTTCCGGTTGAAGGGTATCGGCAGGGCGCACATCAATAGGGGTTGTCCCCAGATGGTAACCCTTTAGCGCCCTGGCCCTTACTTCTTCATTGACAGGTCCCGGCGGCCGGCCGTACAGCCCGTAAAAATAATCCTTTACCTCGTTCGAGATCATTTTGTAGCGCCCCATGATAACATTGAAGACAGACTGGACGCCGACGATCTGGCTCGACGGAGTGACAAGCGGGGGAAACCCCATGTCCTGCCGTGTCCTTGGTATCTCCTCAAAAACCTCGTCTATCCTGTTAAGCGCCTTCGCCTGCTCGAGTTGGCTTACAAGGTTTGTTATCATTCCTCCCGGGATCTGATGCATGATAACACTGATGTCATTGCCGGCATGGTGGGTCGCATCGGAAAATGACCGTAATTTGGTGGGAATGATCCCTTCGAGATAACGGTCGACCTCTGATATCAGCCCAAGGTCAAGCCCCGGATCGAACGGGCTGTCATTGAGAGCTACGAGGAGAGGCTCCACGGGTGAATGTGATGAACGGTATGAGAATGGGGCGAGACACGTATCGATGCCGTCAGCCCCGGCTTCGATCGCATTAATAATGGACATGGACGCCATGCCGCTCGTGTAGTGCGTATGCAGGTGGACCGGGATAGAAATGCTCTCTTTCAGCCGGGATATAAGATCGAACGAATCAAAAGGTGAAAGAATACCTGCCATATCTTTTATGCACAGGGAATCGGCGCCCATATCTTCGATCGTCCGGGCTTTATCGAGGTAGTACTCCATTGTATAGATCGGGCCGCCCAGCCTTCTTTCGGTCAGCGAATAACAGATCGTTCCCTGGACATGCCTGCCGCATTTTTTGATAGCCTTGTAGGCCGCTTCGCAGTTGCGCTGGTCGTTGAGCGCATCAAAAACCCGGAAGATATCGATCCCCGCACCACAGCAATGCTCGATGAACGCGTCAACAACGTCGTCTGCATAATTGCGGTACCCGACAAGGTTTTGACCCCTGAGAAGCATCTGAAATTTGGTCCTGGGCATCTTCTCTTTGAGAAGCCGCACCCGTTCCCACGGGTCTTCATTGAGGAATCGGGTCATGACATCAAAAGTGGCCCCGCCCCACATTTCTATCGAATAAAAACCGATGGAATCCAATTGTTCAGCGATCGGCAGCATGTCCTCGGTCCGCATGCGCGTCGCAAAGAGCGACTGCTGGCCATCCCTTAATGTGAGATCTGTTATCTTTACCGGTTTCTTCTCCATTCTCTGCCCCCCTTTTAAAGTCTGAATTACATCATGGTAACCATGAAAAATCAATGGAAATTTTTGTTCAAGTCTGCTATTTTAATGCCTACGGGATGTAGCTCAGCATGGTGTAGAGCGCTTGCTTCGGGAGCAAGAGGCCGCTGGTTCAAATCCAGTCATCCCGATAAAACCCACCATCTCTTAAATCACACTACAGCAACGCGGTCTTTCAATAAATCACATACCCGTGAAGTACCAGCCCGCACAGCGGGCGAGACGGGGGAGGCTCCGCGAGCTTCTGCTCGTGGAGGGGGCGACGTGAGCCCCATGAATTGTCGCTTGCTTCGGGAGCAAGAGGCCGCTGGTTCAAATCCAGTCATCCCGATAAAACCCCATCATCTCTTAAACCACACTACAGCAACGCGATCTTTCAATAAATCATAGACCTATCTGAAGTACCGGTCCGCACGGCGGGCGAGACGGGGGAGGCTCTGGCTGCAAGGCGCTCGACGGGTACGTCAGGCCCTGACCATTCAAGAGCCGATGCAGATGTACGGGAATAGCCTGAGACCGTTTTTCTTGACACTAATTCTTATCTCCTGATATAAGAGGGCAGTCCTGAATGATCCCGGAATCGGAGACGGGGGAAACCCATGCATTTTCGCAGGACAATATCACTATTACGCAGGACCCTCGTCAAATGAAACGGGATCTCTATGCCGATGTAAGGCTTTTTCCCAACAAAGGTGCCGCCTTCTCGTCGCTGGGCTTCATTCTGTTGCTCTTATCTTTTCCCCTGTATCTGCCGGATTATAATTTTTATCTCCTGAACCTGATGATAGTCCACGCAATCCTTGTCGTGGGATATAATATACTCGCCGGGAATACGGGACAAATATCTTTAGGGCACGCGGCATTCTTCGCGATCGGGGCGTACGCAACAACCCTGCTCATTCAAAAACTCGGCATTCCATTTATCCCGGCCATAATACTGGCGGCCTTTATAGCGGCATTCTTTGGTTTCATCGTCGGATTGCCCGCGTTGAAACTGGATGGACCCTACCTTTCCATTGCTACCCTCGCGTTCGGCCTGGCTATTATGCATATTATCGGGCACGTGGAGATGTTCGGAGGCCGCACGGGACTCGAGACGCCTCCCCATGATCTTTGCATTCCGCAAGGGGGGATCAGC
>CAIQJW010000036.1 GCA_903872255.1 uncultured delta proteobacterium
CAGCTGGATATGCCCTGCATAATGACAGGCATTGAAGGCTTCCCGTGGGACAACAAGTATGTATTTGGCTATGCCGACGAAGCAGAATACGAAGCCCTCAAGAAGGATCACCCTTCCCCTGCCGACATTTATGAATTGAAGCGTTTTGAAGACCTCATCGATGAGGATGCCGGAATACTGGTCAAGATAAAACGGGTAAAGGACAACCGGCGCTTCATCCTCGACCTTGCATGGCTTAGGGCCGTTGATGAATCATCGGGGAACCGTATGCTTCTCGATGATTACTCGGCGTGGTTTGTCAACCGTTGAAATTGCGAGGGAAAAATAGAAAGCATTCCCTCAATCGGTTGATATGCCGTTGTCCGGTTCTCTACTTTGCCGTTCCGTAAGCTTTCTGCATTTTCATTGTCATTTCTGGGCTCAGTTTCTTTACAAGCTCCGCATTGTACGAACCCGTAGGCATCGGTTTTACGCTCGGGTCCTTCGTTGGATTGTTGGTGAATATATTATTGTTGATTATCTGTTGCGTCGCGACGGCGTAAGAACGCGATCTGGCGGCGGGTGTACCATCCTTGACTGCCGGATCGACGTTGGTCGCAACGATCGAAATTGTATTGTCGCTGTTGAGATAGATCTCAAAAGTACGGAATTGCTGGGGGAAATCCCTGAGGGAAGAGGTTTCAACCTGCCAGAAGCCTTTTTCGGGGGCATTGACCGGGTCAGGTGAAGCAAATGCCTTAACGGTATTCAAATGGCGATGCCCTGAAGCCCACAGGATGAAATTAGGATGTTTGTGAAGTAGAGCGACGAGTTCCGGCAGGGATACGGCGTTTTGAGGGTCCTTCCACCATCCAAGCTCGCCATTGGGATCATCGACACCTATCGGTATGTGTGCGGCAATGATCATGAGCTGACCGGCAGCCTGACCATCGGCAAGTTCTTTTTTGAGCCACTCATAACGCGGCTTGTCAAGAAAGCCATGCCCGTGGATGTCGGCAGAGCCGTCGTCCTCTCTTTGTGTATCGTCGAGCACGATGATCTTGACCGGTACAGTTGACTTCGGTACGAAGCTATAGCAGGCAAATCCTTTCCCGGCGTCGACGAGATTGAAACCGTGACCAACCGGATTCGAAGATGTTCTAAAAAACTCCTGCATCCATTCCGTTCTCAAAAGTGAGCGGCGGTCCGGGTCGGGTACAACCTTCGGGGCAGCGTTGAACTTTCCGACAGGCCCGGCACCGACAATGCTGCCGTACGGAGTCGAACCGTCGATCACGCCCATGTAGTAATCACGTTTGCCTATATTGCGGGCGTTGATCATTACGTCTCCCGACGCGAACACCGTATCGCTGATGAAGGACTTTCGAAGGTCATCATTGACCGGGATAGAGCCGATCCAGAAATGATCGTGGTTCCCCATTGTCTGATACCAGGGAATCGTCTTGTCAAGCCCTGCCGCCTTGTAAGGTTTCTGATAATCGATAGCGCCGGCCCCGGCATGGGCACCGGTGCTCGGGGTGATGACCTTGCCGTCAAGGACATCGATATACCACCTTAGCTCATTGTACTGTGTGTTGTTGCAGGTATCGCCCAAAGATATGCCGAAATCGAAGGCATTTTTCCGGTGAATGGTATTTATCGTCTGAACGGCTGCATCGAGGACATGGGTCGTATAGAGCATGACCGGTGAATATATCGAGGTCTCCCATGACCACGGAGTATGACCGAGCTTGTCGAACGGGGCCGGCAGAAGGTTTGGATAGTACAGTTGCTGGAGATAGATCAACTGGCTGGGCGATTCTTTGTCGGTGATATGGATATCAGATATGGTAAAGAAATTCAAAAGCCTGGCTTTTTTCGTTGCCGATGCACCGGAATAACCAGCCGGCATGATGTCCGTCCGCTTCCCTTCATCCACACCCTTGCCATGTTTCCAGGTGGCATAGCCGTATTGACCGTATTTTGAAACCTCGTGAAGAAAGATCTTTGCCGAAGGCGTCGGGTCGGGCACGACTGACCTCTGGCGTGTTGTAAAGGCATCGGAGGAGATCGGGTATCCTTCCGGCCGAGCTTGCTGTCCGGCGCGGCTTTTTGAGTATCCCGTCAGTGAGAAGATGAGCATGCCCATTAAGAATACCAGACAATATTTTTTGAACTCATGAGATGGTTTCATTAGGCTCCTTTCAATTTGACTGCCGTGATAGGATGGTATCCCCCCATCCATTTGCTTTTCATATGCGGATCTGTCCGTCCAGACAATGCTTTCTTGGACAGAGGCACAATTAACTATCGGGACAATTGCCGAAATCTTAAGAGAACAGGATGCAAATATTGTTCTGCCCATCGTCGACAGGATGATCGACCATAGAAATCGTATCGCTTATGATAATTGTTGTCAATAATGCCGCTTATTTGTTTTGCGTATTGTAAAGACCTGATATAATCAATGTAGAAATGCAATGTTCTTTTCAGAGAAGACCGGTATGAAGGCTACCCAGCAACTGAAGGATGAGCATGAGGGGATCAGGGTCATGCTGGGCATCCTTGAGAAAGTTTCGAACAGGTTTGAGACAACAGGTACTGTCGAGAAGGAGCATTTCGACCGGATCATCGAATTTTTGACCATATTCGTCGATAAATGCCATAATGCAAAAGAAGAGGAACTTTTGTTTCCTGCAATGCTCGCCGCAAGCACCCAGGCAAAGGCCCCCGTGGAGGCACTGCTCGATGAGCATAAAGCGGGCAGGGGATATATTGGCGAGATGTGCCGGGCTTATACCTCATATCTCGAGGGGAATGGGCCATTGTCCGGAAATATCGCAGAGAATGCCCGGGGATACATCTCGCTGCTCAGGGAACATATTGGAAAAGAGAATGACGTTCTCCTCGAAGTGGCGGACAAGCTCTTATCGGCTGAAAAGCAAGACGAGCTAAATGGCGGTTTCGAGAAGATCGAGGAGGTACGGATCGGACGCGGCAAGCACGAGGAATTCCATGGCCTTCTCAAAGAACTGAGCGGGATCTACTCGTAGATCTATTAATTCGCCGGGAGGGTCCAAGTTTACGCCGCCCGGTGTCGATTTTCAGTAAACCTGGCCCGATCTTAAAATATATCTTGTAATTCTCGCGCAATCGTGAGATAATGGATAACTGAAGTACCGGGATCTCCGTTATTGGCTACCACAGAATTCTTTTTTGTCGTTCCTTCATGACCATTTTCCGAATGCTTCAAAATCTAATGAATAGAGGTATGTGGATATGACAAAAGGAACAGTGAAGTGGTTCAATGATGCAAAGGGTTTTGGTTTTATTACCCAGGAGGATGGCTCGGATATTTTTGTCCACTATTCAGCGATTAAGGATAGCGGCTTTAAATCTCTCGCCGAGGGCGAGAATGTCAGTTTTGAGGTGGTAAGCGGTCCGAAGGGGCCTGCCGCATCCAACGTAGTAAAGAACTAAGCCTACCCTGGCAGGTCTGCATATCGCAGACCTGCTTTTTTTATCCCGGAACGCTACTATGTAATCAGTTATAATACCGCACTTTACAGTCTGCCTGGTTTTCCTCAAAAAAATCTTACCACGCGGGGCATTTGTGATAAACCGTGCCTGCGCTCCACTTTATTCGTATCTTTATGTTGCTTCCTGTGGTATCTTTATATACGCGCAGCCAGCTTTGCCTTCGACAAATTCTTCAGAGTCGATCGCTCACAGGTTTTTTTGGAGAATCAATGCACACAATGAAGGCGCCCGATGAAAAGATCATTTTCTGTTGTACATCGGCTCATGGTAAAGCAACGGGAAATGATGGCTCACGAACTCGATCAATATTATATCGGCAAGGGTTTGTCGGTTGAAGTCGGATTGAGCGGTCCGGATAAAACATTTATCAATCTATTTTCGCCACTTTTTTGCAGGGAATCTGTAAGCAGGATCGTAGAAAAGACGAATCTTCTTCTTTATCTTAAGGAAGCAGAATTTAAAAAAGCGACAATCGGCGACAATAATGAAGAATTATGAGTTTATGATCTCAAAGCTTTCTGAGCATGGGGCATATAGCCGGTATTTTTTTGATCACAGGTATTGGAGAACACCAGGGATGGAATTTACATACTATGGCGACTTGTTGGGTATTTCCGGTTATTACAGACTTGACCCCAGGGTTGCGAAAGAAAAACTGAATCAATTTTATGATATTACCTTCGAAAGTCTCTCGGAATACTGTCAGCAAAATAATATGGCTACCGTTCAAATGTTCAGTGACAGCCTGTTATTTTACGGTGACGATATTGCCTCGGCCCTTGAGCAGCTGCATTCTGTCTATGTCAGACTGATTTACAAAGGCCTGCTTTTAAGGGGCGCAGTCGTAAAAGGCAAACTGCAGTTTGAACCTCGTCTCACCTACGATAATTACGAAAAGAGGCTGCCGCAGGATGATACCCTTGCACGTGCCATGGGGCTGGAGAATACAAAAAAAGGTGCAAGGCTTTTGATAGAGAACCAGCTGGCCGCCGAGTTGCTTTATGAACACCAGGAATGGCTTACCCAGGAAGGCTATGTCATGAGTTTCAATAACACGCACTACGCCGAGGTACCGGAAGGCAGTGCGCTCCGGAGAATATCGCCGACCCCGGAACAGGATACGTACGAGTACCTTTATTTTTGGATGAGTCCAGAACATAAAACCTTTTTGAACCTTAGCCACGAATTCACAGCGCGGGACCTTGAAGTGCTGAAATTAATGACAAGCGAGTCTATAGGGCTCCATTACAGAGAAACAATGGAGCTTTTAAAACGGTGCCGGACACGTCAAAAAGTAACCAGAGAAAGACTGGGTCATGCATGAAAGCCAAAACGGCTCGCATTTTTAAATATTATTCGGCAAACCAGCATAAAAGGAGCAAGTAATGACGACTATTGAAGAATTTATCAAAGCAAGAGAGGCTATCGAGAAACTGGCCGCCCAGATCATCGTGTTTGTCGAACGTAAATCAGTCAAGGAATCACGGAAATTTCTCGATGATGCGAATCAGAAATTGGAAGTTCTAGAAACAATGGTAGCCAACGATATACAGGTCAAGGTGATCAGTCGCCTTACGGCCCAGCTTGCAGGCCTCGGCGTGAAGA